>DVKX01000060.1 GCA_018715805.1 Candidatus Faecousia intestinigallinarum
GAAATGACAAACGGTGAGGTTGATATTGCCTATCGAATTATCAGTGAGTCCTATGAGACTCATATGCGTAACCATACATTCATTGAGGATATCAGAGGGTATACACCCGGCGAGTAAATTTATCAATCGGATATTTGTGGGTGAAATGTTCGTTGACAAATACAAGGAGGAAGTCCTGTGAAGAAAAAGATTTCTGATTTTACAGCGGTTATGGATATTGTTATGATTGTGCTGATGGCAGCCTGCCTGATTCTGACAATCGTACAGGGTTCTGTTTCCGTTTTATCTCATGTCCTTTCCATTCTGACCTGTATTCTGATGACTTGCAACGCGAGTTTCTATCGGCGTAAGTTGTTTGAAATGGAAGATCGAGACAAGAAGGCGTAACGCCACAAGCCCACGCTCAATGCGTGGTATCCCAGTTGGGAGATGCTGTATCACTGCGGTGATATGGTGTCTCCTTTTTTGCGCCGCTTTTGTCACAAAAACTATACAATATTCGTGACAGAAATTTGGGCTGGGAAAAAGAAAGGGCGGTAATGAGAGACATACTCCCAAACCCGCCCCAACTTGTTTATAAAGTTTTGCAGATATAAGTTTGATCTATGTGCTTATAGCAATGTCGTTCACACGGTACTCTTATAAACACGCAGATTTTTGGACAAAAGAAAAACACCATTGTCGAAACAACAGTGTCTTTCAGTACATATCATGGTGTGCTCGTCAATTTCAAAAGTGGTAAAAAGGTGGTAAAACCGACCTTGCAACCCCTAAAAACCGCATGATTACAGGCTTTATTTATCTAACGGCTTCATCGTCGGGAAGAGGAGCACGTCCCGGATGGAAGCAGAATCCGTGAGCAGCATCACCAGGCGATCCACGCCAAAGCCTAGGCCGCCTGTCGGGGGCAGACCATATTCCAGGGCGGTAACGTAGTCGTAGTCCACCTGCGCCTTGGATTCAGGATCCAGTTTCTTCCGTTCGGCCACCTGCCGCTCAAAGCGCCCCTTCTGGTCGATAGGGTCGTTCAGCTCGGAGAAGGCGTTACCGAATTCCGTTGCATTGATAAAATACTCAAACCGCTCGGTATAAGCGGGGTTCCCCGGCTTCCGCTTGGCCAGGGGACTATTCTCCACCGGGTAATCGTAAATGAACGTGGGCTGAATCAGCTTTTCCTCCACAAAGGCATCGAAGAACGCCGCCAGGATCATGCCCTTGTTGGGGATCTCCGGCAGAGGCACATGGTGCGCGTTGGCAGCGGCAACGGCCTCCTCATCGGAATGGATCTGGTCAAAGTCCACGCCGGAGTACTTCTTCACCGCCTCCACCATGGTCATTCGCTCCCAATGGCTCAGGTCGATCATCTGCCCCTGGTAGGGAATGGTCAGGGTACCGCAGACCTTCTGGGCAACGGTCTTCATCATCTCCTCCACCAAGTCCATCATGCCGTGGTAATCCGTATAGGCCTGGTAAAGCTCAATGGTGGTAAATTCCGGGTTGTGCTTGGGATCCATGCCCTCATTGCGGAACAGACGGCCTACCTCATATACCCGATCCATGCCGCCCACGATCAGCCGCTTCAGGTACAGCTCCGTCTCAATACGCAGCACCATATCGATGTCCAGGGTATTGTGATGGGTATAGAAAGGACGGGCGGCAGCGCCGATCTCAAAGGGGGTCAGAATGGGGGTGTCCACCTCCAGGAAGCCCTTGCCGTCCAGGAAGCTGCGCAGCTCCCGGAGAATCATGCTCCGCTTCACGAAGGTCTCCTTCACCTCGGGGTTCACAATGAGATCCACATAGCGCTGGCGGTAGCGGGTCTCCCGGTCGGTGAGGCCGTGAAACTTCTCCGGCAGGGGCAGCAGCGCCTTGCTGAGTAGGATCGCCTCATGTACCCGCACAGAAATCTCCCCTCGCTGGGTGCGGAACACATCGCCGGTAACACCCACAATGTCGCCAATGTCGTTCTTCTTGAAGCGGTTAAAGGAAGCTTCCTCCATCTCATCGATCTTCACATACAGCTGGATACGGCCGGCGTCATCCTGCAGATCACAGAACACCACCTTACCCATGCCCCGCTTGCTCATCAAGCGGCCTGCCAGGGACACGGTCTGCCCCTCCATATCCTGAAAATGTTCCTTGATAACAGCGGAGGTGCTGGTCACAGTATACTTGGTCTGCACGAAGGGGTCAAATCCCTCGGCGCGGAGGTTCTCCAGCTTCTCCCGGCGGACACGCATCTGATCGCTGAGAGAAAGCTCCTCCTGGGGTACAAACTTAGCCATTGCTCATCCCTCTCTGCTCACTTCCACGACCTTCATGGCAAAGGAACCGGCGGGCGCGTGAACGGTAAAGCTGTCCCCCACGGCGCAGCCCACTACCGCGCGGCCAAAAGGAGAGTCGTCGGAGAGCTTATTTTCCATAGGGTTGGCCTCCTGGGAGCCGGTGATACGATAGGTGGTACGCTTCCCGGTGTTGGGATCCTCCACCGTGACCACGCAGCCCAGGCCGACCCGACCGGTGGCTTCGTTCTCGTCTTCAATCACCACCGCGTGCGCCAGGATATCCTCAATCTCCGCAATACGGCCATAGAGCTTTGCCTGTTCGTTTTTCGCAGCGTCATATTCCGAGTTTTCGGACAAATCACCATAGGAACGCGCCTCGGCGATCATGGCCGCGATCTCCCGCTCCCGGGTGGTCTTCAAGTAGTTCAGTTCTTTTTCCAGATCTGCCAAACGCAGACTTGTGATCTTAAATTCCTTTGCCATATGGATTCCTTCCTTTACGCAAAATTTTCCATAGCTTTTTTCATTATATCGGATATTTTTCCTGCCGTCAAGGGATTCCCCGTCGTTTTCCAGGAAAAGGAGCCTTTTATTCCCCCAGCAGCGCCGCAATCGCAGCTTGCATCTGGGGATCTTCCTCCGGCGTAAGCTGCCCATAGGCAATTTGGGCATAGGTTTCCTCGTCCACAGAAACCGCCACGTCCGGCTGCAGGCCGCCTTCCTGCTCCAGGCTCACGCCTTGGGATGTGAAATATTCGCCAATGGACAGCCCCACCGCCGAGCCGTCCCCCAGCGGGTAGACCACCTGGTAGCGCCCCTTGCCTACGGTGGGTTCCCCCACCAGCGTTGCCACGCCGTATTCCTTTAAGGTGGCGGCAAAAAGTTCTGCGGCGGAGTAGGAGTCCCCGTTCATCAGCACCGCCATGGGCATATCCAGGTAATTTTCATCAGAGGTTTCCACGCTCTCCTCCCCGGTGTATTCCACCCCCTGGAAAATCACGCCCTCCGGCAGAAGATAATCCAGCAGTTCCACCAGCTCCGTCAAATAGCCGCCAGGGTTGAAGCGCACGTCAAAAATCAGTGCTTCCGCTCCCAGCGCCCGCAGATTTTCAATGGCTTCCACAGTCTCTTGCGCGCAGCGGCTGTGGAAATTGCGGATGGTCACCAGACCAATATTGTTCTCCAGCATTTGGCCGGTGGCGACCACTTCCTCTACCCGGCGCCGCTCCACCCGGAGGACTTGCTCTTCCCCGCCCCGGAGAACCGTCAGCTCTACAAAAGTGTGTTCTTCCCCCCGAATACGTCCGCTGGCCTCCTGCCAGCCCAGGTCAGACACCAGCGCTCCTTCCACAGCAGTGATGACGTCCTGGGGGAGGATTCCCGCTTCCTGGGCAGGACCTCCCTCCTCCACTGCCAGCACCTCCATGCCGCCGTCCTTCAGCTGGGTAGAGACGGTAACGCCAATGCCCACATAAGCATTATTGCTCGCTTCCATATTGGCCTGATAGCTTGCTTCATCCAGGTAATAGCTCCAGCGGTCTCCCAGCGCTTCCACCATGGCGTTGGCGGCAGCATCCTCCACCGCAGCCAGATCCACATCATCGATCCCGATATACCGCTCCTGGATCAAATGCTCCAGTTTATCCAGTTTCGATTCCTCCGGCCGGTTTCCAACGCATACGCCCAGCGTAATGGCGACAGCGGCCAGCGCCACCGCCAAATGCGTCAGCGCCAGCAGCGCCCAATTTCTTTTCATTTTCTTTGCTCCTCATGATAGTTTTGAATCCCACACCCCATTTCTAGGGTGTGGGAAACTGTTAAAATAGCTGCGGTCTTTCCGCAACCGGCCTGCGGCGCGGAAATTTTTCGTCCGGCACGCGACCCGGCGAAGAAAGTGCACATTCTATTGATCGCTGATGGGAAAGACCGTCAGACATAGCCCATCGGGTTTACATAAGTTCCCTCATAAGAGATGCCAAAATGCAGATGCGGGCCGGTGGAATCCCCTGTAGAGCCTACATACCCAATCAGCTGCCCCGCCTGCACATAATCGCCGGCGCTGACCACATAGTATGTCATATGCATATAAATGGAGCGGTAACCGTCCCCATGGTTGATCTGCACATAGTTGCCGCAGGAAGAATTATAAGTAGCCAGGGACACCTTGCCGCTGCGGGCGGCATAGATGGGCGTCCCCTGGGGACAAGCCATATCCACGCCGTTGTGCATGGTCCAAGTGCCATAGATGGGATGGACGCGCATTCCAAAAGAGCTGGTGATGGTATAGCCATACACCGGGCTCACCCAACCCTCGGAGGAAGATCCGCCGCTGCTGCTGCTCTCATCGCTCCCGCCGCTGTTTTCCGGGGGCGCGGTGACTACCGGGGCGGTATAGGTTGCCCAGTATTCCGCCTCCTTGGCGCGGTCATACTCGTCGTACATATTGGCAATTTCCTGCATCAGCCGATCCTGCTCTGCCTCGGACTGCGCCATGTATTCCTCATACTCGTCGCCCTTGGCCAGCAGCTCCGCCAGAAGCGCATCCGCCTGGGCGCGTTTTTCCTCCAGATCCGCTTCCTTCTCCGCCAATTCCACGCGCTTGGCTTCCGCATTGGCCTTATCCTGCGCCAGTTCCTCCTTGGCGATCTCCACCGCCTTGGCGGCCTCGTCCAGCTCCTGCAGACGGCGCTGATCGGAGGCGTTGATCTCCTCGATCATATTCAGCCGGTCCAGCAGGTCTGCAAAGCTGTTGGCCTTAAACAGCACCGACCAATAAGACAGGTTTCCGTCCTCCTCCATGGCGCGCACCCGCTCCCGGTTCTTTTCCGAAAGCTCCGCATAGCGGGCTTCTTTGTCGTCCAGCTCCTCCTGCTTATCGGCGATCTCCACGCTATAGGCGGAAATCTGCTCATTCAGAATGGTAATTTGGGAATACAGCAGGGCGATCTGCTGATCGATGTTCTTTTTCTGGTTGACCTGATCCATCATGTCGTTCAGATTTTCCTGGATCTGCCCTTCCAGCTCCATGATCCTGGCTTCCACCTCAGCGCTTTCCGCCTCCAGCTGATCGATCTGATCCATGATCTCACTGGAGGACGCTGCATGCGCCGCAGTGGGCAGTATACCCGCCAGCAGACCCAGCAGCATCACCGCCGCCAGGACGACCGCCAGGATGGACACCAGTCGTTTGCGATTGTTCATATCTGTGATCTGTCTCCTTTTATTTCCGGGAAATGGGTCGCTTCTCTCAAATGTACTCAAAGGGATTTTCATATGCTCCATTATGAGAAATACCGAAATGCAGATGATCGCCGGTGGATTCGCCGGTGGAACCCACATAACCGATAACCTGCCCCTGGTATACATAGTCGCCAGTGGAAACCGAGGGGGCGTATACCATGTGCATATAAATGGAGGAATAACCGTCCCCATGGTTAATCTGCACCGCATTGCCCAGGGACCAGTGGTTATACCACACAGAACTTACCCGTCCGCCCCGGCTGGCATAGATGGGCGTACCCTCCGGCGCCGCCAGATCGATCCCCGCGTGCCAGCTTTTCCCATCACCAAACGGATCGTCCCGCCAGCCAAAGGGGCTGGTCAGCTGGGTATAATACGGCAGCGGCAAAATCCAGCCTTCATCGGCAGGTTCCTCATTGTCCTCCTCGTCGGAGGGATCCTCTTCCGGGGGATTCGTCTCGTCCTCGCTTTCCTCCGGCTCGTCTGTGTCCTGGCTGCCTCCGTTGTCCGGCTTCTCCTCCTTGGGCATAGTGGTCTCGGAGGTGGCCAGCCATTCCAGGTACTCCGCCCGCTCCAAGTCGTCCTGCTTCTGGGCAATTTCCAGCAACAGCTGCTGCTGGCTGGCCTCGGCCTGCCGCATATACTCCTCAAACTCATCGCCCCGGCTCAGCAGTTCCTCCAGCAGCGCATCCGATTCCGCCCGTTTTTCTTCCATAGCCGCCTGGGCTTCCTGCAGCTCCAGGCGGGTATCCTCCAGTTCGGCTTTGCCGGCGGAAAGCTCGTCCTTGGCTTTTGCCACCGCTTTGGCGGCCTCGTCCAGCTCCTGCAGACGGCGCTGGTCAGAGGCGTTGATCTCCTCGATCATGTTCAGCCGATCCAAAAGATCCGCAAAGCTATGCGCCTTGAACAGCACCGACCAGTAGGTCAGCCGTCCGTCCTCTTCCATAGCGCGCACCCGATCGCGGTTCTTTTCTGTCAGTTCCTCGTAACGAGCCTCTTTCTCATCCAGTTCGTCCTGCTTATCGGCGATCATCACACTGTAAGCGGATATCTGCTGGTTGATGTTCTGAATTTGCTCGTGGTACAGCGCTACCTGCTGGTCAATGCGGTTCTTTTGCTCCACCGTCTCCTGAATCTCCGTCAGGTTGGCCTGCATCTGGGATTCCAGTGAAGCGATCTCCGCAGCATATGTAGCGCTCTGGGCTTGCAGCGTACTGATCTGATCCCGAATCTCATCGGAAGACGCCGCATTGGTCACGGAAGGCAGTACGCCGGCCAGCAGACCCAGCAGCATGGCCGTCACCAGGATGCCCGCCAGAATGGATACCAAACGCTTACGGTTTTTCATAGTCAGCCTCTCCGTTACACATCCAGGAACTTCCGGATAGAAGTCCAACTGCCCACAATACCCACAAACAGACCTGCCGCACAGAAAGTTGCCACCATAGGCAGCAGCAGAGTCTGGAACGGAACGAACGGGAACAGCTGCAGGGAGTCCACCTCGGCCAGCCGCTTAATCAGCGCATCGTACATCAGCCACTCCAGGCCAAAGGCGATGGCCGCGCCCAGCATACCCAGCGCGAAGCCCTGCACCACGAAAGGCAGGCGGATAAATCCGTTGGTGGCGCCCACCATCTTCATAATGGCGATCTCGTCCTTCCGGTCATACATCGCCAGCTTCACCGTGTTGGAGATAATCAGCAGCGACACCACCAGCAGAACGGCGATGACGGCGACGGAAGCAATTTGCAGCACCCGCTGCAGGGTGGTGAAGCCCTCCGCCAATTCATACTCCGCGTTGATCTTGGCCACGCCGGGGATCTCCTCCACCTGCTGTGCCGTCTGCTCCATCAGGGTATTGTCCTCCAGGGTCACCACAAAGCGGTGGCGCAGGTCGGTGGCCTCCACCCCGGCGAAAGCCTCGCCTTCCTCCTGGTGATCCGCCACAAAATCCTCCAGCGCTTCCTCCCGGGAGACAAACACGGACTGGAGCACGTTGTCAATCATATTGATCTTGGTACCGATGCTCTTGGCCTCGGCTTCGCTCAATTCGCTGTCCACATATACCAGGATCTCGCTGGTCTTATTCAGATCCTCCACCATGATGTTCACATTGTATACCAGGCAGGAGAAACTGCCCACGATCAGCAGGCAGGCCACCGTAACGCACACAGCGGCAAAGGACATGAAGCCATGGCGGAAAATATCCCGCAGGCCTTCTTTCAATAAGTAGCCGAAATTACTGATTTTCATAATGATAATACCCATCCATTCCGTCGCTGATCACCAGGCCCTCATTGATGGCAATGACCCGGTTGTTAAACTGCTCCACCAGATTCTTTTCATGGGTCACCACCAGCATGGTGGTGCCCAGCCGGTTGATCTCCTGCAGCAGCGCCATAATCTCAAAGGAAAGCGCCGGATCCAGGTTTCCGGTAGGCTCATCGGCAATAATGGTAGAGGGATTGTTCACCAGCGCCCGGGCGATGGCCAGACGCTGCCGCTCACCGCCGGAAAGCTCGCCGGGATGCCGCTTGCCTTTGGACTCCAGTCCCACCAGTTCCAGCACATAGGGAACCCGATCCCGGATCTCCTTCTCCTTGGCGCCAATGACCCGCATGGCGAAAGCCACGTTCTCATGCACCGTTTTCGTATTGATCAAGCGAAAATCCTGAAACACCACGCCCACCGTACGCCGCAGATAGGGAATCTCCCGCTTGCGGATTCGCTCCAGAGAATAACCGTTCACATGGACAGCGCCGGCGGTTGGCTTCAACTCGCCGGTAATCAATTTGATAATGGTGGACTTACCTGAGCCGGAAGGTCCCACCAGAAAGACAAACTCCCCGTCCTCGATCTGCATGGTGACGCCCCGGAGCGCCACATTTCCTTCCACATAGGATTTTTCCACATCGGTAAATTCAATCATAGGTATCCTACTCCAGTTTTCAGTGTAACCAAATTGTAACACATTGCAAATGACGTGTCAAGCCGCAATCGGCAAAAACATGAAAAGTTCACATAACGCTAATAAGCATAGCATACAGACCATGGTTTTTTCAAGTGGTCGGACAGAGATTTCCGGGAAACGCAGGAAAAGCAGCCGTGGGACGCGCCTCAAAAAGGATTGCCGCCAGGCACTGCGTCCCGGCGGCAAGGGTATTCCTTTTCATTGATCGCCGTGCCGCGTCCCCGGTTCCGGGGCTGCGGGGCTTCCAGTCTCATGCTTAGCTATGATCCTCCCAGGGCTCCACCGGAGCCCGCCGCGGCTCTGCAGGCGGCTGCTGTGGGATCTCCCTGCGGGGCGGCATACCGTTGTCCCGCTTCCGGCAGGCAAACACAAAAAATGCCAAAGTCACAGGGATCAAAATGCTGAGCACCAGGAACAGCGCATGGTTTTCCGGCGTGCAGGAGCGGAACAGATCGGACAGCGCCATATATGTGAACACAAGCTGCAGCACAAGGCAAACCGACAATATCACAGCCATGCCGATGCTGAATATCAGGGGCGCAATGACCTGGCGGAGCATCTCGCTCTCCGGCAGATAATCCATATGACTCCCATAATAGGCGTGGCCGCCGCTGTAGCGGAACACCTGGAACAGCACGAACAGGATGCCGCCAATGAGAATACAAGAGAGCACCGTATTCAAAATGCTGAACGCCAGCAGCACCTTGCGGCGGCTGCGCTGCTCTCCCCGCGCCACATAGCGGTATTGATCGGAAATGCTGCCCAATATCCACATATTTCCCAAGGGAATCCAGCTGAGCCAGGCGTGGTGGATGCCCCGGCGCTTGGCAATATTATGCATACCGATGGATTCCAACACCCAGCACAGCAATACCAGCAGCATGGGCAACAGCATTACCGTTATGACTACCGCCGCCAGATCCACGATAAAATTAAAATGCACCTGCATAGAAAAACCTCCTTTTCATATATAAAAGCAGTATAGCATAAACACCCGCGTCTTTCAACTGCAATTTTCTGCGGCGTTCCCCAGTCCACACCTGAAAACTGTGGCAAAAGCTGTGTAAAAATCCTGGCGAATTTCGGATAACATGGCTATTGCATTGGCCATCCGCCGGTGCTATACTTTTTCCAGAAAAATTGCGGAGGCATTGGGTATGGTTTTGGAAAAAGAACGGTTATTTTCCAATCAAATGTTGATAAAGCTGATCATTCCCCTGGTCATTGAACAGGCGCTGGCAGTGCTGGTGGGCATGGCGGACGGGGTGATGGTCTCTTCCGTGGGGGAAGCGGCCATTTCCGGCGTGTCCCTGGTGGACATGATCAACAACGTGGTGCTCACCCTGTTCGCAGGACTGGCCACCGGTGGCGTGGTGATCACCAGCCAGTATCTGGGGGCGCAGCAGAAAGAGAATGCGCGTCTCTCTGCGGCGCAGGTAGTGCTTATGGCTTTCCTGGCGGGGCTGGGCGCCATGGCGCTGTGTCTGGTCTTTGCCAAGCCCATCATGCGGCTGTTTTTCGGCGCCATCGAAGCGGATGTGATGGAGGCGGGTCTTACCTACTTCTATATCACCGCCCTCTCCTTCCCTTTTATCGCCCTCTATAACGCCGGCGCCGCGCTGTTCCGCAGCCGGGGCAACAGCAGAATCTCCATGCAGGCCAGCCTCCTGATGAACGCCATCAACGTATGCGGCAATGCCCTGTGCATCTATGTGCTGCATATGCACGTGGAGGGCGTGGCCATCCCTACCCTGGTGAGCCGCGCTGTAGCAGCGGTGCTCATCCTGTATCTGGCCATGCGTCCCAAAGAGGAATTGCAGGTCACCTGGGCGAACCTGCGGAAGATCCAAGGCGACATGATGCGGAAAATCCTCCGCATCGGCATCCCCTCCGCTTTTGAGAACAGTTTGTTCCAGCTGGGACGGGTGGTGGTAGTGAGTATGATCGCCCTCTTCGGCACCACGCAAACCTCGGCCAACGCGGTAGCCAACAACCTGGATTCCCTGGGCGTCATCATCGGGCAGGCCATGAGCCTGGCCATGGTCACGGTGGTGGGACAATGCATAGGCGCGCGGGACAACGGACAGGCGGTATACTACTTAAAAAAGCTGCTGCTCTGGGATTACATTGCCCAGGGGCTGTCCAATCTGCTGGTCATTGCCCTGCATACCCAGCTGGTGGGGCTGTACAGCTCTCTCACACCGGAGACAGCGCAGCTATCCCGCACATTGGTGCTGATCCATACCTCCTGCGCCATTGTGCTCTGGCCAGCAGCTTTTCTGCTGCCCAATGCCCTGCGGGCAGCCAGCGATGTAAAGTTCACCATGTATGTCAGCGTGGCCTCCATGCTGTTCTGGCGGGTAGGCAGCTCCTATATCCTCTGCGTGAGTTTGGGAATGGGCGCCATCGGCGTGTGGATCGCCATGGTCATCGACTGGATCTGCCGTACAGGCTTCTTTGTCTGGCGCACCCTCTCCGGCAAATGGAAAACAAAATACGTGGCAGCATGAAAACACGGCGGCAGTCAGTTGGACTGCCGCCGTTTCTGATTCATCGTAAGCGCCGGGCGCTTATTTCTGCTCCTGCTGCCAAGCTAGGAAATCGTCGTAGGTGCCGTAGCGGTCAATGATCGTGCCGTCCGGCTGGAAAGCAATGACCCGGTTGCACACGGAGGAGAGCATTTCATGGTCGTGGCTGGCCAGCAGCACCACCCCGGGGAACGCCTCCAGCCCCTTGTTCACCGCCTGGATGGATTCCATATCCAGGTGGTTGGTGGGCTGATCCAGCAGCACCACATTGGCGCCGCTGAGCATCATCTTGGAGAGCATACACCGCACCTTCTCGCCGCCGGAGAGCACCTCCACGCTTTTGAACACATCCTCGCCGGAGAAGAGCATCCGCCCCAGGAAGCCCCTGAGATACACATCGTCCTTCTTGGCGGAGTACTGCCGCAGCCAGTCCACCAGCTGCTCCCGGTTGCCTTCAAAATAGGGGGAATTGTCCTTGGGCAGATAGCTGCGCTGGGTGGATACGCCCCACTTAACGCTGCCCTCCTCCGGCTCCAGTTCCCCCATGAGCACCTGGAACAGAGCGGTCTGCGCCAGCTCGTTCTCCCCCACGAAAGCGATTTTATCGTTCCGCCCCACAGAGAAATACACCTTGTCCAGCAGCTTTACCCCGTCTATGGTAACGGACACATCCTTCACCGTGAGCACATCCTTGCCCAACTCCCGCTCCGGCTGGAAGCCCACAAAGGGATAACGCCGGGTGGAGGCGGGCATCTCCTCCACCGTCAGCTTGTCCAGCAGGCGGCGGCGGGCGGTGGCTTGCTTGCTCTTGGATTTATTGGCGGCAAAGCGCTGGATAAAGAGCTGCAGCTCCTCGATCTTCTCCTGATTCCGCTTGTTCTTATTGCGGATCATGGCCTGGACCATTTGGGAGGATTCGTACCAGAAATCATAGTTGCCCACATACATCTTGATCTTGCCATAGTCGATGTCCACAATGTGGGTGCACACCGTATTCAGGAAGTGCCGGTCGTGGGAAACAGCGATGACCATGCCGGGAAAATCCAGCAGGAAATCCTCCAGCCAGTTGATGGACTCGATGTCCAGGTTGTTGGTGGGCTCGTCCAGCATGACGATGTCCGGGTTGCCGAACAGCGCCTGCGCCAGCAGCACCTTTACTTTCAGCCGGGGGTCGGTATCGCCCATCAAGTCGCTGTGGTTCTCCGTGGGAACGCCCAGCCCCTGCAGAATCCTCGAAGCGTCGCTTTCCGCCTCCCAGCCCCCCAGTTCGGCGAACTCCGCCTCCAGATCGGCGGCGCGGAGGCCGTCCTCATCGGAAAAGTCCGGCTTTTCATAGATGGCGTCCTTCTCCTTCATCACATCGTACAAATGCTGGTTGCCCATAATCACCGTGTCCATAACGGTATAGGCGTCGTAGGCATTCTGGTTCTGCTTCAGCACGGACACCCGCAGCTCCGGAGGAATAAGGATCTCGCCGGCCGTGGATTCCAATTCTCCATAGAGCAGACGCAGGAAGGTGGATTTTCCAGCGCCGTTGGCGCCGATGATGCCGTAGCAGTTGCCCGGCAGAAATTGCAGATCGACGTGCTGAAACAGCCATTGCCCGCCGAACTGCATTCCAAGGTTGGATACTGTGATCATAGCTTCTCCTTATTTTCCATAAGAATTCATTCTATGGGAGTATACCACAGAAATGTAAATATTCCAAGAACTTTTCTCCCAGGGGCTTGCTTTTTTGGGAAAGGGCGGTATAATATTAGCACTCAATCACTTCGAGTGCTAATATTTGTTGGAATGGAAGGATTCACTATGGAAAAACAGCAATTCAAAGCCGAGTCCCAGCGCCTGCTGGACTTAATGATCAACTCCATCTACACCCATCAGGAAATTTTCCTGCGGGAAATCATCTCCAACGCCTCCGACGCCATCGATAAGCTGGCCTACACCGCCCTTACCGACGACAAGGTGGCCGTCCGCCGGGACGAGTTCGCCATCGACATCACCCGGGACAAGGACGCGCGGGTACTCACTGTCTCCGATAATGGCATTGGCATGACGAAAGAGGAGATGGAGGAAAATCTGGGCACCATCTGCAAGTCCGGCTCCCTGAGCTTCAAGCAGGCCATGGAACAGCAGGAGGATATTGACATCATCGGCCAGTTCGGCGTGGGTTTCTACGCCTCCTTTATGGTATCCTCCTCGGTCACGGTGATCTCCCGGAAGTATGGCAGCGACAAAGCCTACAAATGGGTGTCCAATGGCGCGGACGGCTATACCATCGAGGAAACGGAACGATCCTGTCCCGGTACGGACGTGATCATGACCCTGAAGGCCGACACTGAGGACGAGCAATATTCCCGATTCCTGGAAGAGTATGAGCTGCGCGGCCTGGTGCGCAAATACTCTGATTACATCCGCTACCCCATCCGCATGGAGGTCACCAAATCCCGGAAGAAGGAGGACTCCCCTGAGGATAAGCCTGAATACGAGGAGTATACCGAGGTAGAAACCCTGAACTCCATGGTGCCCATCTGGCAGCGGGACAAGAAAGACGTTTCTCAAGAAGATTACCAGCAGTTCTATCAGGAAAAGTTCTATGATTACAACAAGCCCGCTTCTGTACTTCACTTTGGCGCGGAGGGCGCGGTATCTTTTAAGGCGCTGCTGTTTATACCCAGCAAGGCTCCCTATGATTTCTATACCAAGGATTATAAATCCGGCCTGCAGCTTTATTCCTCCGGCGTGATGATTATGGAGAACTGCGAAGACCTGCTGCCGGAGCACTTCCGCTTTGTGCGCGGCGTGGTGGACAGCCAGGATTTGAGCCTGAATATCAGCCGGGAAATGCTCCAGCACAACCGGCAGCTCACCATCATCGCCCGGAACCTGGAAAAGAAGATCAAAGTGGAACTGCTGAAGCTGCTGGAAGATGATCGGGAGAAGTACGAGGAATTCTATACCGGTTTCGGCAAACAGCTGAAATACAGCACCGTCAGCGATTACGGCGCCCACAAGGACGCCTGTCAGGATCTGCTGCTGTTCTGGAGCAACAAGGAAAACAAGCTGGTGAGCCTCAAGGAGTATGTGGCGGCCATGCCCCAGGGGCAGGAGAAAATCTACTACGTCCCCGGCGAAAACCGGGAGCGGCTGAGCAAGCTGCCCCAGGTGCTGACTCTGGCCAAAAAAGGCTATGACGTACTGCTCTTTACTGAGGATGTAGACGAGTTCATCCCCCAGACCTTGATGACCTATCAGGAAAAGAAGTTCTGCAACGCCTCCTCCGAAGACCTGGGTCTGCAGACTGAGGAGGAAAAGCAGGAAATCGAAACAAAGACCGAGGCCATGAAGCCCACCCTGGAATTTGTCAAGAACTCCCTGGGCGAACGGGTAAAGGATGTCCGGCTTTCCTCCAATTTGGGAGACTACCCGGTGAGTATGTCCCCAGAGGCCGGCATGAGTTTTGAAATGGAGAAATACATGAAACGGATGAACCCGGAATTTGCATTCCCGGTGGGGCGGATTCTGGAGCTGAATCCGGAGCATGAAGCCGTGTCGGCCTTGCAGCGCGCCATGGCGCAAGACCCGGAACTGGGCGCGGACTATGCACAGCTGCTCTATTACCAGGCGCTGCTCCTGGCGGAGCTGCCGCTGGAAGACCCTGCCGCCTATACCAAGCTGGTATGCAAGCTGATGAAGTGAATCCCGTTCCCCTGCGGCTTCCTCCGCAGGGGAACGCCTTTTTCTCCCTTCTCTTCTGATACGGCGAAAGCCAGGGAAACCAACCGCAAGTCTATTTTTGTAGCAATTATACGAGAACGGATGTTTTTTTCTGCGGGAATCGGGAAAAAATGAGTATTGCAAATCGGATCATACCGTGATATAATACGGCGTGTGTCCGACGATAGCGGTCCGATGCCGGGCGCCGTTTTATTGGGATGTCGCCAAGCGGTAAGGCACCAGACTTTGACTCTGGCATTCGTCGGTTCAAATCCGGCCATCCCAGCCATGATCCGCTAGCTCAGTTGGCAGAGCAATTGCCTTTTAAGCAATGGGTCCGGGGTTCGAATCCCCGGCGGGTCACCAGAAAACCGCCAGAAGCATTCACGTTTCTGGCGATTTTCTTTTATTTTCAGAGCTTTTTCGATTGGGAAATTTTTCCATTTCTGACCTTGTTGACAATTTGTTACAAACCGCCAATCTTTTCTACTTCGCAGAGAAGGTTCGATGGATCCAGATGGGTATAGAATTTATCCGCAGTTTTGATGTCGGTATGCCCCATCATTCGGCGTAAAGCCTGGGGAGAAACACCAGATTTTGCGGCCATTGTGGAAAAAATATGCCTGCAATGGTATGGTGTCATCCCGGGGGTGCCGATCTCATCCATCAGCACACGGAAATCTCGTCTAGCAAAGTTGGCACTGCCGCGGTTTCCGGAATAGCCATCGATCAGCCGATCTCCACCTGACTCCCGAGCGGATTGCAGCAACCGTTTATAAGCCTCCCGGCCAACTGATGCTACCACAATCACCCGGTTTCTGCCAGCGGCCGTCTTTGAGCCTCCCACGAAATGATCCTCGTGGCACTTCTCCAGCTCTGCCGAAAATAACTCGCCGGGACGGGCGCCTGTTGCAATAAGGATCAGGGCAATCTGCGCCGCAGGCAGCTGGGACGCCTCCATAGCGCGAATGTCCCGCCGGGAAAAAGGACGGCGGGTGGATTTCGCCTCTGCTGTGGTGCGCACATTGGCGGAGTAGTCCTGTACAATGATGCTCTCATCCATAGCCCATTTAGAGAGCTGGCCGAAAAGCTGGAGAACCTTCTCACAGGAGGACTTAGACTTCCCTGCCCGTTCCATGTCCAGGATCACAGCTTGAAAATCGGATTTTCGCAGCACACGGAATTTCATATCATGAAGCGCCTCACATTGGCGGAACGCCGCCGCATAGCAAGCCATCTGGGACGCACTCACTTCCCGCGCATGGACAGGCTTCCAAGCGTCATAAATATTCTGAAAGGTCAAATTATAGGCCTCTGTCACATCCGCGTCTACCAGGCGGCTGAGCGCCGCCTGCGCCTCTGCCCGCGTGGCATAGGTGCCAACAACCACCCCATCCCGCCGCGCCAGCCAGGGCTTTCTCCTGTTTCCCGAAAGCCGGGAAATACAGCCGCTGCCATTGGCTCGCTTAGCGTGTTTCCGCTTCTGGGGCGCCTGTTTCCGCCCGCAAACGGGACAGTAAATCGCGCCTTCCGGCAATAGCGCTTTACATTAGATTTCCGGTATACCATGAAAATAGTTATTGGGTAAAACCGGGAAACAAAGAAAAAGAAATTTTCGCAAACCTGTTTTCTTTAGAGACATTTGAGCAACAGGAGCAATTGTTGTTTTTATGGGATAATTTTTCGGACATTATGACAATCTATGCTAGTTTTTGGAAATGAGGGGATATGTAATGTATGTGATACGGGAGGATATGAAGATACTCCACGAAATTCAAGGAATGCTCGACCTATACGAGGAGAAATTTGGAGAACGATTCATTGCGTTTAACTATGTGGATTTTCCTGGAACGGACGAGGTTCGTCCTGGGCAGCAGTATAAAAAAGTGCTGGAAGATGCCCTGAAAAAGGATAAACCTACTCGGATCATATCTCACCGATATGATACCATGGATCACTAGAAACACTAAACAGCTTAAACTGTTGGACAGACCGCCCTTAAGGTAGCTACTCATAAAACAGTATCAACTAACAAACTGAAATAGGGTAGCTGCCGTACAGGGTGTAGAA
>DVKX01000061.1 GCA_018715805.1 Candidatus Faecousia intestinigallinarum
TGCGGGCGATATTGGTGCGGGTGCTGATAACCGCCGCCAGATTTTGCAGCGCCCCTTGCAGCGGGTCATAGAGCCGTGAAACAACCAACAGGAACATAAAGAAGGTCAGCACATCGAGGCTGCCGCCTATCAGCAGGATAGAGCCTACCAATGCAACCGTGGCAATTCCCAGCTTTAATATGAGTGACGCGGACACCACAAAGGCTGCCAACCCAAATTCATTGAGAATGGAGCGATGTTCCACGGCGCGGATTTTCTTTTCCAAACCTTTCAGGTATTCTGCTTCGGCGTTGTTGGCCTTCAGGTCGCGCACAGTTTCAATGCACTCCTGAATCCCGTCTGCGCAGGCTATTTTTACATCCATCGCTTTCTGATTGAGCCGTTCCTGCACCCTTGCGGAGAACCCCACAATGGCAAAGGCCACCGGCAGTACCCACAGCGCCGCCAGCGCCATGCGCCAGTCGAACACCAAAAGGCTGATGGAAATTAAAACGGTGGAGATGATGGAGCCCGCCAGTTCGGGAATGAAGTGGGAAAAGCTCTGCTCCAGAAAGGTGCAGTCAGCCATGATGGTGCTGGTGAGATCCGCCAGATCCTTTTTCCCGAAGAAGGACAGCGGGATCTTCCGCAGCCGTTCGGCCAGCGTAATCCTTCGCACACCGCTTTCCGTATAGGTGGCAAAGTAGGTGGCGTTGTACTGGATGTAAGTGGTGAGCAAGATCAAGCCAATGCACACCACGCAGCCCACGATGTAAAAAGCGACTTTTTCGCCGGGAACACCGCCAGCCATCAAATCGCCTACCAAAAAATACAGCAGGCTCACCGGGAACATAAAGGAAAGGTTTTGCAGCACGCAGGCTAAACAGCCTTTCACCAAATCTTTCGCCCCCTGCTCGGAAAGGGCATATCGTTTTTGCAGCCGTTTTATCATATCATTGTACCTCCTTTGCAACCTTCCACTGTACGGAAGTTTGATAATCCTGCCACATGCGGCTGAATACGCCGCCTTTTTCCAGCAGATCACGGCTTTTGCCGCTCTCTGTGATCTGTCCGTCCTCGATGACATAGATTTGGTCTACACCAGCCACGGTGGAGAGCCGATGGGCGATCATAATCACCGTTTTCCCCTGTGACAGCTTGGAGAAAGCGGCCTGTACGCGGGATTCATTGTCCGGGTCGGCAAAGGCGGTGGCCTCGTCTAAGATTACGATAGGCGCATTTTTCAGCATCACACGAGCGATGGCAATCCGCTGCTGTTCGCCCCCAGAAAGGTACACACCCTTTGTTCCGATTACGGTGTCAACTCCTTTCGGCAGCTTTTCCAGAATGTCATCACACTGGGCGTTGTGGAGCGCAGCCATGATTTCTTCCCGGGTCGCGTCCGGTTTGCCCATGCGCACATTTTCCAGAATCGAGGCTTTGATTAGGCGGCTGTTCTGAAATACAAAAGAAACGGTATTCATCAGTTCCTCCTTGGCGATGTTCTTTACATCCACACCGCCAATCTGCACCTGCCCGTCCTGCGGGTCAAAGAACCGGCAGATCAAATTGGCAAGGGTCGTTTTGCCGCCGCCGGACGGCCCCACGAAGGCCACCGTTTGCCCTGCGGGAATTGAAAGGGAAATATCCTTGATAACCTCGTTTTTTCCATCATAACTGAAATGGACACGGTTAAGCTGAACCGAAGCGTCATGTGGGTGTTCCAGCTGCGCTGCTTCTGCAAGAGGGTTCAAATTCAATACACTGTCGATTCTGTGCAAAGCGTCGTCTACGATCATGGCATTTTCGCTCTGGAACATGATGCGGGTAAGGGTGACGGAGATAATGGGCGTAATGATGATATAGAACATCAGATCCAGCAGAAACTCCGGCGTTACGCCGCCCCGGGTAAAAATCAGCCCGCCGGCTATCAGCGCGGCAAACACGCCGTTGATCGCCGCTGTGTAGAACATCATGGGCGCGCGAAGCTCCTTGGTATAGGCAATCACCCACACCTTATATCGGTCAATGGAATCCTTGAACTTCTTGAAAGAAAAGATGGTCTGCCCGAAGGTTTTCACAACGGGAATCCCCCGTACATATTCCACCGCTTCATTGGACATATCATCGAGAGCGTTTTGGTATTCTTTCATTTTTTCCTGCATACGCTGTCCAGTCATCGTCATCATAATCAGGAAGCCTAACACAACTGGAACGAGGCTCAAAAGTCCCAGCCGCCAGTCAAACACCAGCAGCAGGACCAAAAGGCCGCAGGGTGTGGCGATGGCGTTGGCACGGTCGGGAAGCTGATGCGCCAGATAGGTTTCGGTGGCGGCGCTGGATTCGTTGACAATTTTGCGCAGCCTGCCGCTGCCAAACTGCTCTGCAAACCCCAGCGGCAGCTTTACAATATGCTCCATCGTTTGCAGGCGCAGGTTGGTGGCAATGCGGAACGCCCCTTTGTGGGAGCACATCAGAGCGCCTATGTAAATGAGCACCGCGATCACTGCAAACAGCACCGCCATCCAGCCGTTATGGGTCAAATTCTGCGCCCGGCTAAAGTCCGGCGCAACCTCCAGCACCTCCTGAATCACCTTCCAGATATAATAGAAAGGCACTAATGCCATGAGGGCGCTGATGGCGGAAAGCCCCCAGGAAGCGTAAGTCAGGTATTTGTGGCTGCCTGCAATCTGTAGCAGGCGTGACAGATTGGATTGCTTTTTCAAAGAAGATTCCTCCTTTTCGTTTGATTTATGATTAAGAGAACACCGGCGCGTTCTTCTTATATCTACGTAGGTTAGTTATCGCTAACTATTGGGCAAAAATTACAGGGCGTTACTGCCCCATAATTTTCATCCATCCGGCCGTATAGAAGGCCCGCATTTCCTTCACATAGTTTTCTGCGTCCCCAAGCGGCATCTCGTGGATGATCAGCTCAAAAAAGGTGTGGAACATGCCGGTAATCAAGATGTGCTCCAATGCGGGGTCGATCTGCGGAGAAGGCCGGCCGAGCTCCTGCAAGACTTCCTGGTAGGCGTGGGTTGCCGCTGCCTCAATCTCCACCATTTCATCAATGAGTCCGGAAAACTTCGTCCCTTCCGAACAGCAGAGGATCAGTTTACATTCCTCCAAGTGTTCATAGGCGTAGTGAAGCATATCAAACATACAGGCGCCAGAAATTTCGCTCATCACTTCCGGCTGCTGCTCGTGGGGAAGATCGGTAAATTCCTTCTGTGCTTTTTGAAAGCAGTTCAGCAGGTACGCGTAATGCTCGCCCACCAAAGCCGCAAATAGTTCTTCTTTACTTTTGTAATAGCCGTAAAAGGCTCCCGTAGTCATGCCGACAGATTTCACGATATTCCGCAGGGAAGCATCCTTGTAGCCCTTTTCTAAAAACTCCGTTTTTGCTGCCCGATGGATTCGGTCTAAGGTTGTCAGCTTTCCATTTATTGCGCACACCTCCCCCCGAACATAACATCGTTATATATCACTGTTATATTATAGCCGGCAAAATCGCTTTTGTCAAGAGGAAACATGACATTTCGTACCCCTTGACGCTTCCGGGCTTCTCGTGTGATTTTGTTCAGAAGAAGTCTCCTCACCGTGTTTGGTGGTTTGTGGTGAATCTATTTACCACATCGAGGTCGACTTCTCACCTCTTTTGGGGGCTCATCATGTTCGCACCTACATTTCGCCGCTGATTTCAGGGCGCCCCATGCCCGGGCTTCTGCCTCATCGGCATACCGAAAACAGAGCAGCCCCGGCAGATTTCTTTGATTTTTCCAAATCAGCGCGCGCGCTTCGCTCGGATCCTCCCAAAACCCAAAAATTTCACCTTGCATTGGGGCCTCTTCCGTGTTACACTGAAAGAAATATGCCCCAGGCCCCGGTCCGTCCGCGTCCCAGGGAAGAAGAAAAGAGGTCAATACATGAACTGTAAACACTGCCAAGCTCCCCTGGAGGACGGCAATTGGATCTGCCCCAGCTGCGGCTGGGACAACACGCCGGAGGAGGAAGATCCCGCCCCCGTCCTTCCGGAAGAAAATACTGTGCAGGAAGATTCCCTTTCGCCGGACGAATCCCCCACGGATTCTCCGGAGGAGCTCCCCGCTCCGGAATCCAAACCGGTGAATCAAAAGAAACTGGCTCTGGTAATCGGCGGCATTGTGCTACTTCTGGCTTTGGTCGCCGTGGCGGTTTGGGCGCTGACCCGCCAAGACCGGCAAGCCGAGTCTCCTGCCTCCGAGTCCACCACCGCCCCCAGCGAAACCCTAAGCCCGGAAGAAACCGTGGAGCCCACCGGCGTTTTGTCTCGGGAGGCATACGCCTATGAAGGCGAGGACATTACACCGGAGCTCAGCAAGGTCGTGTCCACCATGGACGACGCCACCTTGACCAACGGCCTGCTGCAGATTCTCTATTGGAGATCCTACTACGATTTTCTCAACACCTACAGCAGTTACCTCTCCTACATGGGGCTCAACACAACCCAACCGCTCAGTGAACAGACCTGCAGCTTGACCGGCACCTCCATGACCTGGGAGCAGTACTTCCT
The DNA here is from genome assembly GCA_018715805.1 of Candidatus Faecousia intestinigallinarum. Lineage (GTDB taxonomy): Bacteria > Bacillota > Clostridia > Oscillospirales > Oscillospiraceae > Faecousia > Faecousia intestinigallinarum. The sequence goes on from DVKX01000061.1 coordinate 4,535, forward strand.
GGAAAATGCCCTGATGACCTGGGCCCAACACCAGGCCCTGTACAACGAGGCCAAAGCAAACGGCTATACCCTCAGCGAGGAGGCCCAGACACAGCTGGATACCAGCGCCGAGCAGCTGGCAACCAGCGCCCAGCAATATGGCTTCGACTCCGTCCAGGCAATGCTGGAGGCTGATTTCGGCGCCGGCGTCACGGAGGAAACCTATCAGGCCTATCTGGAGCTGTATCTGACCAGTATGGATTATTACTTCACGCAAATGGACGCCATGGCTCCCAGCGAGGAGGAAGTGGAGGCCTACTACCAGGAGAACGAGGAGAGCTTCACCCAGCAGGGCATCGAGCAGGACGACACGCCCGCCACCATCAGCGTCCGCCATATCTTGATCCAGCCGGAAGGAGATATGGAAGGCACGGATGACAGCGGCAACGCCGTCTATTCCGAAGAACAGCTGGCCGAAGCCAAGGATAAGGCCCAGGAGCTCTACGACCAATGGCTCGCCGGTGAAGCGACGGAAACCAGCTTCGCCGATCTGGTCGCAGACAATTCCGCCGATGCAGGGTCTGTTTCCAACGGAGGTCTGTATGAAGATGTGACGCCCGGTCAAATGGTAGACGCATTCAACGATTGGTGCTTTGATCCGGCCCGCAAGCCCGGCGATACCGGTTTGGTAGAGACCAGCTTCGGCTGTCATATCATGTACTTCGTCAGCGCCAGCGAGGAGACCTATTGGTACTACGCCGCCCGGTCCTCTCTGGGTCAGGAGCGAAGCACGCAGTACCTGCAGGATTGCTTGGACCGTCACCCCTACGAGACGGACTTTGACGCCATCGTGTTGACCCAGGTGGAAACCAGCACGGCATACTAAAATCAGTCTCTCTTGCCTGCGCCCGGAGCCGTCTGAGCGCAGAAGCGCCGGTAGGACCATACCGGCTCCGGAGATTTCCAGCCGGACAAGCCCCCTGCTATACATCCCCGCCGCTTCAAAGCCAAGGGGCTGTCTCAAAATCAAATCTTCTAAAAGTAACCTAATATTTACGGCACAGGAAACGAGTGTTCTTCGTTTTCTGTGCCGTTTTTATGACTTTTTAAAAGGGAATTCGCAAAAATTGCGCTATGAGACAGCCCCTTTATTTCCTTCTGATTTGATCCGCGTGCCTCTCGGAGCTTTCCCGTCACAGATGGGAAAACACGTCCCCCAAGCTCTGGTGAAACACCAAGT
>DVKX01000062.1 GCA_018715805.1 Candidatus Faecousia intestinigallinarum
CGTCCAGCTCCGGGATAGCATCCTCCAGGTTGGCGGTCTCCCGGTATTCCATACCGTTCTTCTCCAGCACTTCCCGCTTCATGTACTCCGGCAGCCGCAGTTCCTCCGGGGAGATAAGCACCGCCTTCACATCCTGATAGCGGCTCATGGCAGAGAGCAGAGAATGCACCGTCCGACCATATTTCAAGTCACCGCAGCAGCCGATGGTGAGATGGTCAAAGCCTCCCAGCTCCCGATAGATGGTGAGCAGGTCGGCCAGGGTCTGCGTGGGGTGGCAATGCTCCCCGTCTCCGGCGTTGATGACGGGAATGGAGGCGTTGCAGGCGGCTACATAGGGCGCGCCGGCCTTAGGATGGCGCATGGCGATGACATCGGCATAGCAAGAGACGATTTTTGCGGTATCCGCCACGCTTTCCCCCTTGGATGCGGAGGAGGAACTGGCCTCCGAGAAGCCGATGACGCTGCCGCCAAGCTCCAGCATAGCCGCTTCAAAACTCAGCCGGGTACGGGTGGAAGGCTCGAAGAACAGGGTCGCCAGCTTCTTGCCCCGACACTTATTCTGGTATTCCTCCGGGTGCTCGCTGATCCGGCAGGCAGTCTTCAGCAGACTGTCCAGTTCCTCCAGGGAGAAGTCTGTAATGTCAATCAGGCTTCTCATGCCTGGCCTCCGTGGATCCAGCTTTCGTCGGAAGGATTGTTCCGGAAAGCAATGAGCCGCGCCACATCCTCCGGCTTAATATAGCCCTCTTGGGCGGCCACTTCCGCGATCACATCGAAATTGGTCAAGGACACGTTCTTCACATGGGCAGCAGCCATGCGCTCCAGCCCCTTCTGCATGCCATACGTGAAAATGCTTACCACGCCCAGTACATCCGCCCCGGCCTCTCGGAGAATATTTACCACCTCCAGCACGCTGCCGCCGGTGGAAATCAAATCCTCCACCACTACCACTTTCTGACCGGGCAGCAGCTTACCCTCGATCTGGTTTTTCCGTCCATGATCCTTGGCGCCGCTGCGCACATAGCCCATGGGCAGACCCAGAATGTGGCCGGTGATGGCCGCATGGGCAATGCCGGCGGTGGAAGTACCCATCAGTACTTCCACATCGGGATAGTTCTCCCGGATGGCCTGTGCCAGACCGTTCTCCACATCATCCCGCACCTCCGGCGCGGTAAGGGTCAGCCGGTTATCGCAGTATACCGGGCTTTTAATCCCGCTGGCCCAGGTAAACGGCTCGTCCGGGCGAAAAAATACCGCCTTGATCTTCAGCAGATCCTGTGCTATTTTCTTTTCCATGGTTTTCTCTCCTTAATCCACAAATTCCTGCACACAGCGCGCATAGGCCGCCACCGGATCGGCATCGCCAGTGATGGGGCGGCCTACCACAATATAGTCCGAGCCAATTTCCTTGGCCTGCGCCGGGGTCATCACCCGCTTCTGATCGCCGGCATCCCCGTCTGCGAAGCGCACTCCAGGGGTAACGGTCACAAAGCCCTTGCCGCAGGCATCGTGCACCTTACCGGATTCCAGTGGGGAGCATACCACGCCGTCCAGCCCGGCAAACGCCGCCCGCCGGGCGTAGTGCATCACCACCTGGTCGATGGGCTGGTGGATCAGCAAATCCTCTTCCATGCTCTGCTGATCGGTGGAGGTGAGCTGCGTCACAGCGATGAGCAGCGGACGGCTGCCGTCCGGACGGGTCAGCCCCTCCAGAGCCGCCTTCATCATAGCCACCGTGCCGGCGGCGTGGATATTGCACATATCCACATCCAACCGAGACAGCACCGCCATGGCTTTCTTCACCGTGTTGGGAATGTCGTGGAGCTTCAGATCCAGGAAAATCTTATGTCCCCGCGCCTTGATCTGTCGGACGATCTCCGGTCCTTCCGCATAAAAAAGCTCCATGCCGATCTTTACAAACGGCTTTTTCCCGGTGAATTTATCCAGGAAAGCAAAGGTCTGCTCCGCGCCGGCAAAATCGCAGGCAATGATCACGTCTTTACCCATTGTGTGCGCCTCCTATAATCTCTTTCAGATTGTCAATTTTATATTTATCCATCACCCGGGGCAAATCCCGGACAATATCCCGGCTGGCATAGGGATTCACCAAATTGGCCGCGCCTATTTCCACCGCAGTAGCGCCCGCCAGCATCATCTCCACCACATCCTCCGCACTGCTCACGCCGCCCATACCGATCACCGGAACTTTGACAGCTTCCGCCACCTGGTATACCATCCGCAGCGCCACCGGAAAGATTGCGCTGCCAGAAAAGCCCCCCATGGTATTGGCAATTACAGGTCTCCTCCGCGTCAGGTCAATGCGCATACCCAACAGGGTATTGATCAGGCTGATACCGTCCGCCCCCGCGTCTTCACAGGCTCTGGCAATGGAAACAATATCCGTCACATTGGGAGATAGCTTGAGGATCACCGGTTTGGAAGTCACTTTTTTCACTGCGGCGGTCACTTCTGCCGCCGCCTTTGGGTCTGTTCCGAAGCTCATGCCGCCGCCGTGAACATTGGGACAGCTTACATTCACTTCCAGCCACCCCACCTGCTGGCACTTATCCAGCTTTTCACAGGTAGCCGCGTATTCCTCCACGGAAAACCCGCTGATGTTGGCCATCACCGGCTTGCGGAAACAGTTTGCCAGCTTGGGCAATTCCTCGGCAATCACCTTATCCACTCCGGGGTTTTGCAGTCCTACAGCATTGATCATTCCTGCGGTACATTCCGCGATCCGTGGAGTAGGATTGCCAAAGCGCGGCTCTCGGGTGGTTCCCTTAAAGGAAAATGTGCCCAGTTCATTGATGTCGTAGAGTTCCGCAAACTCATAGCCATAGCCGAAAGTGCCGCTGGCTGGGATCACCGGATTCTCCAGCGGAATGCCGCAGAGTTCTACTTTCATGCTTCCCATAGGAGTTCCTCCTTCCGCATCACGGGGCCGTCTTTGCAGATTCGCTTGTAGCCGGTGATGGTCTTACAGGAGCAGCCCATACAGGCGCCGAAGCCGCAGCCCATCCGTTCTTCAAAACTCATCTGCCCGGAGGTTTCTGTCGCCCTGTACACTGCCCACAGCATTGGCTCCGGGCCGCAGGCATAGAAGTAAGTATAGTCCACATCCTTCAGCGCGTCGGTAACGAAGCCCCGCACCCCACAGCTTCCGTCCACGGTGGTGACAATGGTCTTCACCCCCAGCGCACGGAATGCTTCCTCATAGAACGCTTCCCCTGCGGTATTGAAGCCCAGGATGGCGGTCACTTGTTTCCCCTCAGCCAGCAGCTTTTTCGCCAGGCCATACAGGGGCGGCACGCCTACGCCGCCGCCCAGCAGCACCGGGCGGCATCCAGAAAGGGTGGTGTCGTAGCCGTTGCCCAGGCCAGTGAGCAAATCCAGCTTTCCGGACTGCATCCGCGCCATCTGCTCTGTACCCTTGCCCACCACCTTGTAGATAATGGTGAGCACATCTCCTTCTACATCGCACACGGAAATGGGGCGGCGGAGGTACAGTCCCTCCAGTCGGATGTTCACAAACTGCCCCGGCGCTGTGACAGCGGAGGTATCCCCCCGGAGGCGCATTTTATATACGCGCTCCGTCAGGGGGATATTATCGATAATTTCAAAGATCTCTTGCCGCATGGTTTCCCTCAAGCATCGATGGTGGAGATGGTCAGGGTGGTTTCCTCCAGCACATCCAGCAGCACCTTCACCGTATCCAGCGCGGTAAAGATGGTCACGTTGTGCTCTGTGGCGATTTGACGGATCTGCAGGCCGTCCATCTCGTCGCCGCTGATATTCTTGGTGTTGATCACATAGGCAATGTGCCCCTGACGCAGAGCATCCGGGATCTCGTTGCTGCCGTCGCTGATTTTGCCCAGGGTATGGGTGCGGATGCCGTTGCGCTTCAGGAACAGCGCCGTGCCATAGGTAGCCTCAATATTGAAGCCCAGGTTGTAGAACCGGCGGATCAGCGGAAGCGCCTCGGCCTTGTCCCGGTCGGCGATGGTAGCCAGCACCGTGCCATAATTCTGCAAGTGCATCCCAGAGGCCTGGAGGGCTTTATACAGCGCGCGGTTGAGCTTATCGTCATAGCCGATGGCCTCGCCGGTAGACTTCATCTCCGGGGAGAGGTAAGCGTCCAGGCCGCGGATCTTATTGAAAGAGAACACCGGTGCTTTCACATACCAGCGCTTCTTCTCAGTGGGATAAATGTCGAAAATGCCCTGCTCTTTCAGGCTCTTGCCCAGGATAACCTCTGTGGCAATATCCGCCAGGGAATAGCCCGTGGCCTTGGAAAGAAACGGCACCGTTCTGGAGGAGCGGGGGTTCACCTCGATGATGAACACATTGTCCTGCTTGTCCACGATGAATTGGATATTGTAAAGACCCACAATGCCGATGCCCATCCCCAGCTTCTTGGCGTACTGGAGAATGGTTCCTTTCACCTTGTCGGAAATGCTGAAGGGAGGGTATACGCTGATGGAATCGCCGGAATGAACGCCGGTCCGTTCCACCAGCTCCATGATGCCGGGCACGAATACATTCAGCCCGTCGCAGATAGCGTCCACCTCCACTTCCCTGCCTTCAATATACTTATCCACCAGCACGGGCTTATCCTCGTCGATTTCCACGGCGGTCTTAAGATAATGGCGAAGCTGCGCTTCGTTGGCCACGATCTGCATAGCGCGGCCGCCCAGTACAAAACTGGGACGCACCAGCACCGGATAACCGATCCGCTCTGCCGCAGCCACGCCCTCTTGGATGCAGGTCACCGCCTGCCCCTGGGGCTGGGGAATGGACAGCTTCTCCAAAACCTTTTCAAAGCTGTCCCGGTTCTCCGCCCGCTCAATGGCGGCGCAGTCCGTACCGATGATCTTCACGCCCCGCTCCATCAGCGGCTGCGCCAGATTGATGGCGGTCTGTCCGCCAAGGGAGGCAATGACGCCTTCAGGCTTTTCAAACTCCAGAATGTTCATCACATCCTCGGGAGTCAGCGGCTCAAAGTACAGCTTATCGGCGGTGGTATAATCCGTGGAGACTGTCTCCGGGTTGTTGTTGATGATAATGGCTTCATAACCGGAGCGCTTGATGGTAGCCACGGCATGGACGGTGGAATAGTCAAATTCCACACCCTGGCCGATGCGGATGGGACCAGCGCCCAGCACCACGATTTTCTTTTTCTCCGTCAGGCGAGAGGCGTTCTCTCCCGTATAAGAGGAATAGAAATACGGGATATAGGCGTTGGTATGGCAGGTGTCCACCATGCGGTATACCGGGAAAATTCTGCGCTCCTTGCGGAAGCGGTAAACTTCAATTTCCTTGCAGCCCCACAGCTTAGCAATGAACGGGTCGCTGAAGCCCATGGCCTTGGCCTCCCGCAGCACTGTCTCGTCCCAAGGAGCGCTTTGCAGCCTGCGCTCCATGGCCACGATCCGCTCCACCGCTTCCAGGAAAAAGGCGGTGATCTGGGTGATCTCATGGAGCTGCGCCACGCTGACGCCCCGGCGCAGCAATTCGGCTACGGCAAAGATGTTGTCATCCCGGAACGTCTTAATATAGTCCAGCAGCGCCTCCGTCTCCATGGCGGCGAACTTAGGCAGGTAGAAATGGCAGGCGCCGATCTCCAGGGAGCGCACGGACTTCAGCAGGCACTCCTCCAGATTGGAGCCGATGCCCATTACCTCGCCGGTGGCCTTCATCTGGGTACCCAGGGTGTTGGCGGCGGTGGCAAACTTATCAAAGGGGAACCGGGGCAGCTTGGCCACCACATAATCCAGCCGGGGCTCGAACGCCGCATTGGTGTTGGCAATCTGGATTTCCTCCAGCGCCATGCCCACGGCAATCTTCGCCGTCACCCGAGCAATGGGGTAACCGGAAGCCTTGGAGGCCAACGCGGAGGAGCGGGATACCCGGGGATTCACTTCAATGAGATAGTACTCGCTGGAATTGGGATTCAGCGCAAACTGTACGTTGCAGCCCCCCTCGATCTTCAGTTCCTTGATGATCTTGATGGCGCTGTCATTGAGCATCTTCAGATCATGGTCGTTCAGAGTCATGATGGGAGCCACCACCAGAGAGTCGCCGGTGTGTACGCCCACCGGATCAATGTTCTCCATACCGCAGATGGTGATGGCGTGATCGTTGGAATCCCGCATCACCTCAAATTCGATTTCCTTATAACCCTTTACGCTCTTCTCAATCAGCACCTGGTGCACCGGGGAAAGCCGGAAAGCGTTCAGGCCGATCTCCTCCAGCTCCTGCTCGTCGTTGGCAAAACCGCCGCCGGTGCCGCCCAGCGTGAAGGCCGGCCGCAGCACCACGGGATAGCCGATCCGCCTGGCAGCTTCCTTAGCCTGCTCCAGGTCATAGGTAATTTCGGAGGGGATGGTGGGTTCGCCAATGGACTGGCACAGTTCCTTAAAAAGCTCCCGATCCTCCGCTCGCTCAATAGAGCGGCTGTTGGTGCCCAGCAGCTTCACCCGGCATTCTTTCAGCACGCCCTTTTTCTCCAGCTGCATGGCCAGGTTCAGGCCTGTCTGGCCGCCGATGCCAGGCACGATGGCGTCGGGGCGCTCGTAACGAATGATCTTTGCGATATATTCCAGCGTCAGCGGCTCCATATAAACCTTGTCCGCAATGGCAGTATCCGTCATAATGGTAGCCGGGTTGGAATTGCACAGCACCACCTCGTAGCCTTCTTCTTTCAAAGCAAGACACGCTTGGGTACCGGCATAGTCAAACTCTGCCGCCTGCCCGATAACAATGGGTCCGGAACCAATAATCAGTATTTTCTTAATATCTGTTCTCTTTGCCATGGTAAAACCTCCTAGTTATTCGCAAACATCAAATTGCAGCCTGATATACGATATTACCGCCGCACACGGTGAGCATGCACCTGCCAACAATCTTACGGCCGGCATAGGGCGTAGCCTTCCCCTTGGACAGGAATTTGTCCGGATCTACCGTTTCCTCGGCTTCCAAATCCCACACGGTAAAATCCTCTCCTAGAGGCAGGCCAAACCGCTTCCTGGGATTCCATGCCAGCAGCTCCGTCAGCTTTTCCAGGGTCAGCATCCCAGGCGCCACAAGATATGTGTACAGCACTTGAAATGCCGTTTCTAGCCCCACAATACCGAACGGACTGCCCGCCAAACCGCGGCTTTTTTCCTCCGGGCTGTGGGGTGCGTGATCGGTGGCGATCATGTCAATGGTACCGTCCAGCACCCCCGCCAGCAGCGCTTCCCGATCCTCCCGCGTGCGCAGGGGCGGATTCATTTTGAAGCGGCCGTCCTCCTGTAAGTCGCTTTCATCCAGGGTTAGGTAGTGGGGAGCGGTTTCGCAGGTCACATCCAGCCCCGCTTTCTTGGCCTGCCGGATCAGTTCCACACTTTCTTTTGTGGAAATATGGCATACATGGTAAGCGCAGCCTGTCTCTGCCGCCAAGTCCAAATCCCGGGCGATCTGGCGATATTCGCTTTCACTGCATATGCCCTTGTGGCCATGGGTTTCGGCGTAAACGCCGTCGTGGATATAGCCCCCGTGGAGCAGGGAATTATCCTCGCAATGGGCTGCAATGATTTTGCCCAGGCGCTTGGCCTCCCGCATAGCTGCCCGCATCATGCCGTCCTTCTGCACACCCCGGCCGTCGTCGGAGAAGCCGGCCACATCCTTTGCCATGCCGGCCAGGTCTGCCAAAGTCTCCCCCTTCTCCCCCACCGTAATCGCGCCGTAGGGATACACCCGCACTACTGCGTCCCGCCGGATAATGTCCAGCTGCGCTTCCAAGCGCTCTGCGCTGTCGGGTACCGGGTTCAGATTGGGCATCGTGCACACGCAGGTGTATCCGCCCCGAGCGGCAGCTCTGGAGCCGGCGGCGATGGTTTCTTTATATGAAAAACCCGGCTCACGAAAATGCACATGCACATCGCAAAAGCCGGGAAAAACAGCATATTTTTTTGAATCAAAAGAAGCCAACACTTCCGCCCAAGTCTTGCCCAAAAAGGAAAAACCATCCCCTGTAAGAAGCTTTGCTTTTGTAAGCCCTGCAATACTGCTCATGGAAATCTCCTCTTCACTTGGTCTGGATTCTATCCCGCCAAGTATAGCATGGCCATTTCTCTTTGTCAAATACTTTTTCTCAGGAATCCGGAAAAATTTTTACATCCAAATCCTGGTAGGGGTAGACCCTTTTCCAGCCCTGCGGTGTTTTCTGAAGGCTGCTGCGGTGTTGGGACAGCAGGCGCACAATGTCGTAAACATCAATCCATATTTCGCTGTTGCATTCTTTCTGCCGCTCATCGAAAATCAGTTCCATGCCGAAATGCAGGTGCACACATTCAATATTATTTACATTTTCCTTGGTGGAATACCCAGTGCGTCCCATAAAGCCGATCAGATCTCCCGCCTGCACCATGTCCCCTTCCTGAAGACCCTCCGCAAAAGGATGATCCTTTTGGAGATGCGCATAATAGTAGTAGCGCCTGGAATCAAAAGAGCGGATCCCCACTCGCCAGCCGCCGTACTGGTTCCAGCCCATGACCTCCACCACGCCGCCTTCCACCGCCACAATGGGCGTCCCCAACCCTCCCATGAGGTCGTTGCCCAGATGTCTGCGGGCAAAGCCATAGGAGCGGCTTACGCCAAAATCCTCAAAGTGGCTGTAGCCATATCCTGCCGCCACCGGGGAAAATGCCTTCAGTCCATATGCCGGCTTCCATTCGCCTTCCACCTGGATAGCGTAGCTGCCCAAAAGCCCGCCCAATGCGGCGTCGTAGGCTTCATGGTAATAGTTAAAATACTTGGCGTTCTCTCCCAGGATCTCCTGGGGAGAGCGATCACTTTTCAAATCCTCCGTCGCCTTTTTTACCGATGCCAGCCCGCATTTTCCTCCGGTGCGGCAGGCGGCCAGCGCCAGAATATCGATCCAGGAAATGTGCTTTTCCTGCTCAAAGGTAGCAATATCCTGCTCCATGGCATACCGCAGGGAATCATAGTCCGCATCAAAATCCACCCAGCGAATGGTGTCGGCGCGGATGGGAAGCGCCAGCAAGCATACCAGCAGCAATAAAAAAGCGATCCGCCGTTTCATATCCTCACCTCGCTCAGTAGGATATGCAGCGGTGGGAGCGCTATCCGATACAATTATTGCAAATCCCGGCAGATACCTTTTGCAATGGCAGCAATATCCTCCATAGAGGAAATCGCCGAAATTTGTGCTTTATAATAGCCGCTGTGAGGAACGCCCCGCAGATACCAAGCAAAATGCTTCCTTGCCTCCAGGCAGGCGATGTGTTCCCCCTTGTCCTCCTGCGCCAGGGCAAATTGGCGCACAGCCACCGCCACCCGCTCCTTTAGGGGCGGCCGCTCGGGGATATCCTCGCCCCGCATGGCAGCTTTCACCTGGGTAAAAATCCAGGGATCCCCGAAGCAGGCTCGGCCGATCATCAAGCCGTCCGCCTTTGTCCAGTTTCTGCATTTCACAGCGGAGGCTGCGTCTACAATATCGCCGTTGGCAATCACCGGGACGGAAAGCTGCTCCTTGGCTTTGCGAACAGCGTCCCAATCCGCCGCGCCGGTATAGAGCATACTGCGGGTACGGCCGTGAATAGCGATCATCGCCGCGCCGCTCTGCTCCATCCGTTTGGTAAAATCCAGCACATTGACGCTCCCCTTGTCCCAGCCCAGGCGGCACTTCACCGTTACAGGCACGTCCACCGCTTGGCTGACCGCCTTCACAATGGCTCCGGCCAGTTCCGGCGTGCGCATCAAACCGCAGCCATCTCCGGAATTGGCGATTTTGGGCATAGGGCAGCCCATATTGATGTCAATAAAATCGCAGCCGGAAATCTCCAGCGCCAGCCGCGCTCCCTCCGCCATGACTGCGGGATTGTTGCCGAAAATCTGCGCGCCGCATATGCCTGCCGGCGTTTTTCGCAGCAGCGCCGCGCTTTTCTTGTCCCGATAAACCAACGCCCGGGAGGAGACCATCTCCGTCACCGTGATCCCGGCGCCCATTTCCGCGCAGATGGTGCGGAACGCCCAGTCCGTCACCCCTGCCATCGGCGCCAGCACCAGGGGCGTTTCCACTTCTATTTTTCCAATGTTCAAAGGACGCACCTCCCGAATTCGGGAGGATTATATCATAGCTTCCCCCGTTTCGCAAGTCGCAGCAGCACCGTCAGCAGCCAAGCCAGCCCCGCCAGAAAATCCCCCTTTCCCATATTTGACGACCACTTTTGCCATCCGTATGTTCGCCGGAGAATTTTCTATACCAAAAGGCCGGAGAAGCGCTTCCTAACGCGCTCCTCCGGCTTGCAGTCCAGATTTGATTAGGCTCCAATGTCCCGAAGCGTTTTGACAGTATATCCCTGCGCCCCCTGCAAAAGCACCTGGGTCTCCTGGTTTTCCGCCGACGCCATCAACAGCGCCCGCAAGCGGGCGGACGGCACATCCAGCGTGCCATCTTCCCACATACAGACCAGATAGCGCACCCGGGCGTCCTGCTCCATCGCCAAAGTCTCCGCCAAGCCGGCCTCCCAATCCTCCATGGGGTTTCCTGATGCCTGGCAATACCGGTTATTCCCCGTGAGCACTGCCACTGCCTGCCGGGCGGATGAAACCTGCGCCAGAAGCTCTTTCGCAGCTTCCATCAGCGTTCGCCACTGCTCCGGCAGCGCTTCCCGACTTTGGTACTTTATATGATCCATTATGATGCCCCCAATTTTTAACCTTTCAGTCATTTCACGCCGAACATCCGCCGGGAATCCATATCCTCTATATTATAGATTATAATAAGTTACATTTCCATTGTCAATGATTTTTATATATTTTTAAGAAAATTACCCCAAGTCAATACCAAAGCGCCGGAGGAATCTGCATTCCCCCGGCGCAAAATCCATTTCCCGAATGCCTCCGGTTTCCATTTTAGATACGTTTGCCGGGCTTCTCCCACCGCCAATGCTCCGGCTGCGGCAGTCTCCCTCCGCAAGTCACAGCAGCACCGTCAGCAGCCAAGCCAGCCCCGTGAGCAGCGCGCCGCCCACAGCCCATACCGGTCCGGATTGATAAAGCGGCCGCTTGCTGCGCTCCGGACTGCGGATCAGCCGCTTCGCCTCCTTCAAAAGCGCATCGTTGGTCACGCCCTCTCCCTCCAGCGCGCCGTCCTTCAGGATAAAAATTGCCTGTTCAAAAAGCTTTGGATCCGGCGCGTGTACCACGATCACCTGCCGGGAGATCCCCTTTACCATATTTTACCGCCTCCTTTGAAAGAGAGTATACCCATTTGGAAACAGTTTATACGTTTTATTGTAACCGGAAAGGCGGGATGCCGCCGCTTTCGCCGCGTCATCCCGCCCATTTCAAGCATATCCATTTTTGCAGCTGCCATTCAAAGCGCATTGGAGACGGCAGAAATCAGAGGATATACCCAGAAGCGTTCACCACCTTCGTATCAAGCAGACTCTTGAACGCATCTTTTGCTTTCCGGAGCGTGCCGTCCTCATCGCCATTACTCCCAGAAGTGGAAATATTGCCAACATCCTTGCATACCGCGATCACCGCATCCTCCTGGTCGGGGCTGCACTGAACTTTGGCACAGTCCTCCATGGTCAGCCGCTCCAAGATCAGCGCTTTTTCCACATCCGGCGCAATCTTCACTGCTGCGCAGTCCATTATATGGATGCCCTGAGGTTCCTGCTCCAGCAGCCATCGGGTAACTTTCACCACCGGCTGATCCACGATATATCTGCCTTTCAGCACGCGAACATCTCCGCAAATCTCCGCCTTGGCCAGCAGTGCATCTTGCCATTCCTGGGCTACCTGTGCGTCTCCCCGAACATAAAGATAACGCAGGGCATTCAGCGCCTGGCCGTCTTCCTTCTCCACTTTTACATCGCCCAGCACATAGAGCCGATCGCCGTACTTCTTCAGCGCAATATCATTTAGCCGGATGTTATCCACAACCACCTTAACGCCGTCAGGAATCACGGTGATGTCCGTCTTTTCATCCATGAGATCCACCATCTTTTCCACCAGGGATTCCGCAATCAGCGCCTCTCCGGCACGGAACCGAGCGCCTTTTGCCTGCAGCACTCCAGGATCCAGTTGGGTATCCACCATCAGAATCCGCCCGTCCGTCCAATAACATACATTTTTGGCGCGCAGTGCAAAGAGCCGGTCAATCGCGGTATTGCTCTTCAAAATCACCGCATTATCCGGGTAACAGATCGTTTTGCCGTTCACTTTCATGTTGGGCAAAGCGTTGCGCAGGCTCTCCGGATACGACACCTTCCCGTTGACGGTGATGCCCACATACTGCTCCAGGACTTTTTCCGTACCCGGCTCGATCTCCAGGAAACCGTTCACCAGCAGATAGGTCTTTCTGGAAACCAGATCGCTGTTTTTTACAACCGTTATGCCGTTGACGGTATTGATCTGCACATCCATGGGCACCTCCATCATATCCGCACAATTCATTTGCACAGGATACTTTGCCAGCAGCGCCTTGCTTTCCCGGGTCACCAACACGGAGCTGCAGTTGATTTGAATACTCTCGTATTGCTGCAAAGTCTCCTCACTGACATTGCGGGCGTCGCAGGTCGCGCAATTGATCCTCAATTTCGTTGCCATAATTGTTTCCTCCATTCTGCTTCTTTAGAAGCCTTTGTCTAGATAACGAACCAGGTCAAAAAAGTGTTGCATCAAATTTCTTCCAATGCTTTTTTCAATATTTTTCGGCTGCGGGAAAGCTTGGAACGGATCGTCCCCGCCGGGATCCCCAGCATTTCCGCGAGTTCTGCGGCGGTATATCCCTCTTCAAAGCGAAGCTGGAGCAGCATTTGCTCCTCCGCAGACAGGCTGGCCAGAAGAAGGGCATTCTCCACGCTCTGGAAGCCAGGCTCCTGAATCCAGGCGGTTTCCGTCTGCTCCTGGGTATACTGCTGCTCCAGAGCCGCCCGGCGATAGCGGTCGCACAGCAGATTTTTCATGGTGCGGAACAGCCATGCCCGGCGCTGGCTGGCGCTGAGATCCTCAAAAATGTCTGCGTTTTGCAGTGCCTTCACAAACGTCTCCTGCACCACATCCTCCGCCAGTTCCCGGTGATGACAGCCCGCCATGCCTTTCGCCAGCAGCTCCTGATAGTGCAGTCGGTATAATTCTTCCCACATGGGTGCACATCCTTTCCCGCCGGCTCAGTCCCGGTACCTGCCGTTCTTTTGCCGATACTCTGGAGGATGGTAGATGCATATGGGCAGCAGGCTGTGCTCTCCATAATAATAGCATCCCCACTCCGGTTCGCTGCGGTCTTGCCAAAGAATATCTTGCGGCTTCCTCATTGTGATCCGCCCCCTCTCTGCCTGGATAACGAAGAAAGGGGGCGAAGTGTTGCAATATTTATGCTTCCGGATCTTTGGGACGGCGGTATCTTCCCTTTGGCTCCCACTCCGGAAGCGGAAAGCGCTGCATCGCGCCGAATATCCGCTCCTTGAGTTCCGGATACTCCTGGCTCAATCGGAAGATCAGCTGCTTTACCTCCTCCCGCTTTGTGGTCTTATCCACTGGGCAGCGGTTTTCCAAAACGGGCAGATTCTCCCGTGCCGCAAAATGATCGATGGTCTTTTCATGGAGATAGAGCATGGGGCGGATCTGGATAATCCCCGTTCTGTCCAGATTGGTCACCGGCTGAAAGCAGCTGATCCGCCCCTCGAAAAGCAGGGACATCACAAAAGTTTCCACCGCGTCATCATAATGATGCCCCAGCGCCAGTTTGTTCAAGCCATGCTCCAACAGCGTTTGGTTCAGCGCTCCCCGCCGCATTTTCGCGCACATGGAGCAGGGGTTCTTCTCCTGCCGGTACTCAAAGATCACTGCGCCGATCTGGGTGGGAACAAGGGTATACGGCACCTTCAGTTCCCGGCAAAGCTGCGCAATACCGGAATAATCCATCCCCAGTCCCATATCCACCGTGACAGCCTCCAGAAAAAAGTCCGGCGCTTTGTATTTTTGCAGCTCCGCCAGAAACATCAGCAGCGCCAGGGAATCCTTTCCGCCGGACACGCCTACAGCAACCCGATCCCCCTGCTGGATCATCTGATAATCTTCCACGCACCGGCGCACTAACCCCACCAGCTTCTGCATAATTCTTCCTCCAAGCTTCAAAAATAGAAAATGAGCATTTAAGAGTATTTAAGCGTATTTCAGCGATTTTAAGAGTTTGTTCCAGTTTTTATAAAAAACGCAGAAAATTATCTTGACAACCCAAACTGGATATGGTATAAAAGTCAAGCGCTCGGAGTTATTCTACTCCAAGCTCATATGTTTGTCAAAATATTTTACCAAATTTCGGAGGAACGAATATGTCCACTACACTGGCAAAAAAGGAGACCGTGGAACGCAAGTGGTATGTGATCGACGCCGCCGGTAAGCCCTTGGGCCGTACCGCCGTCGTTGCTGCCAACCTGCTGCGCGGCAAACACAAGCTGGATTTCACCCCCAACGTGGATTGCGGTGATTTCGTCATCATTATCAACACCGATAAGGCTGTCCTCACCGGCAACAAGGGTGAGCAGAAGCTCTATCGCCGGGTGTCTGGCTGGATCGGCGGCCTGAAGGAGACCAAGGCACGCATCATGATGGAAAACCGCTCCGACTACGCTATGGAGCACGCTGTCAAGGGTATGCTGCCCAAGAATTCCCTGGGTCGCAGCTGCATGACCCGTCTGCATCTGTACAAAGGCGCCGAGCATCCCCATGCCGCCCAGAAGCCCGAAGCCTGGACTCAGGTCTAATTGGAGGTAAATGATTATGTACGAGAGCAAGAAGAAATATTTCTATGGCACCGGCCGCCGGAAGTCCTCCGTGGCGCGGGTTCGCGTATATGAGAACGGCACCGGCAGCATCACCATCAACGGCCGCGATATGGATGACTACTTTGGCCTGGATACCTTGAAGCTGGTAGTTCGCCAGCCCCTGGTTACTGCCGATCTCGTGGGCAAGGTTGACGTTGTGGTTTCCGTCGCTGGCGGCGGCGTATCCGGTCAGGCCGGCGCTATCCGTCACGGCATTTCCCGTGCTCTGCTGGAGCTGAACCCCGAAAATCGCACCGCTCTGAAGGCCGAGGGTTTCCTGACCCGCGACCCCAGAATGAAGGAGCGGAAGAAGTACGGTCTCAAGGCAGCCCGTCGCGCTCCGCAGTTCAGCAAGAGATAATCGGCTGTTCAAACCGTATCAAAATGGTTCAAAAACCCCGGAAAATCAAGGCTTAATAGTGATAAGGTACTATTTAGCTTTGCGAGGGGCAGAGAACGGTGTGACCGCAATGGTCACGCCGTTTTTCTGCGTCCAGGGGTGGATTTCGCAACAACAGGCTCGGA
>DVKX01000063.1 GCA_018715805.1 Candidatus Faecousia intestinigallinarum
TAAGCGGTTTCGAGACGGGCAGATCTTACTTGCCCAGGTTCATCTGCGCAGCGACCTCTTCGGCGAAGTTCTCCTGCTTTTTCTCAATGCCCTCGCCGCGCTCGAAGCGAACAAAGGACTTGACGGTGATCCGACCGCCCAGTTCCTTGGCCACAGCGGCCACATGCTTCTCTACCGAGACGCCCTTTTCCTTCACAAACTCCATCTGCATCAGGCAGTTTTCCTCATAATACTTGCCGATGCGGCCCATCACCATTTTCTCAATGATGTTCTGGGGCTTGGGACGGTCGGACTTGGCATTTTCGTTCATGGCCAGAGCCAGCTGAATCTCCTTCTCCTTGTCCAGCGTGGCCTGATCCACGTCCGCCTTGTCACAGAACGCAGGGTTCATGGCAGCTACCTGCATACACAGATCCTTGCCCAGCTCCGTCACAGCAGCGGCCTCCAGGCCCTCCACCTCCATGTTCACCAGGACGCCAATGCGGCCTGCCATGTGGATATAGGGAACCGTCACGCCGGTGTCGTACCGGGCAAAGCGGCGGACCTTCAGATTCTCACCGATGACCAGAACCTTCTCGGGAATCATCTCGCCCACGGTCTTGTCGGTGTTGGGATAGGGAGCAGCCAGCAGGGCGTCCAGATCGGCAGGGGCGGACTGTACCACCACGGCGGCCACATCCTTGACAAAGTCCGTAAACTTGTCGGACTGCGCGGCAAAGTCCGTCTCACAGTTGACTTCCACAATGGCGCCCACGCCGTTTTCCACAACGGCGCAGACAGCGCCCTCGGCGGCAATGCGGCCGGACTTCTTCGCAGCGGCAGCCAGGCCCTTCTCCCGGAGCCATTCCACCGCCTTGTCCATATCGCCGTCGGAGGCAGTCAGAGCCTTCTTGCAGTCCATCATGCCCACGTTGGTCATCTCACGCAATTTCTTTACATCTGCAGCAGTAAATGCCATAGTCAAAATCCTCCTAGTATCGTCTTGGTACCGTATTTTCAAAAGGGCCGTTGCAGCAAACGGCGGGAGCGGTCCCCTTCGTTCCGCTTGGCAACAGCCCCTTGTCTCAATATGCTTACTCGGCGGCAGGGGCCTCGGGAGCGGCTTCCTCCGCAGCGGCGGCAGGAGCAGCGGGCTCCTCGCTGTAGCTCTCGCCCTGACGGCCCTCCATCACGGCATTGGCCATGGTGACGGCAATGAGGCGAATGGCGCGAATGGCGTCGTCGTTGCCGGGAATCACGTAATCGATCTCATCGGGATCGCAGTTGGTATCCACAATGGCCACGATGGGAATGTTCAGCTTCCGAGCTTCCGCGATGGCGTTGCGCTCCTTGCGGGGGTCAACGATAAACAGAGCGGCAGGCAGCTTCTTCATTTCTTTCACACCGCCCAGATATTTCTCCAGCTTGGCGATCTCAGCCTGGTGCTTGATGACTTCCTTCTTGGGCAGCATCGCGAAGGTGCCGTCGGCTTCCATCTTGCGCAGCTGCGCCAGACGGTCGATCCGGGTGCGCATGGTGCGGAAGTTGGTGAGCATACCGCCCAGCCAACGGGCGTTCACATAGTACCCGCCGCAGCGCTCGGACTCTTCCTTGATGGCGTCCTGCGCCTGCTTCTTGGTGCCCACAAAGAGCACATGGCCGCCGTTGGCGGAGAGGTCGCGGACGAAGTTATACGCTTCCTCCAGCTTTTTCACAGTCTTCTGCAGGTCGATGATGTAGATCCCGTTGCGCTCGGTGTAGATGTAGGGAGCCATCTTGGGGTTCCAGCGGCGGGTCTGGTGGCCGAAATGTACGCCGGCCTCCAGCAATTGCTTCATAGAAATTACGGACATTGTTACTTTCTCCTTTTGTTGTTCCTCCACCCCGATCAACCCGGCGGCTCATCCGAAAATACGGACACGGAGCGCGCCAGTCCCCGGGTGTGTGGCGTTCTGAAATGTCATGGGCAAAATCCATGCCGATACATTATAGCGGAAAGTTTTCCGCATTGCAAGTATTTTTTCCAAAATTTTTCCAAAATATTCCACGCGTCACGGCTTCTGGCAAAACGGCCATTCCCGCTTCAGCCGGGGTACCCGACACTTGTCCGGCTGGATGTCCACCAGCACAATATCCGGGCCAATCCGGCAGATCTTGCACCAGGGGATCAGAAAATCATCCTCCCGCCCCGCCAGCCCCAGAAGCCGGCAGGGGCCGGGCACCACGATGGCGGTAATCTTCCCCTCCGGCAGTTCCACCAGCACATCCACCACGTAGCCCAGCCGCTGCCCCGTACCGACGCAGATAACCTCCTTGCAGTGCAGATCTGTAAAGCGAACCGACATAGCCCTGCCCTCCCATACGGATTTTGTTTCAGACTATGCCGCTTCCCCGTCGGATATGCCCTAATTCACCATGACGCTCTTACGCATAGCGCCGATGGCGCCTTTTTCCAGCCGGGAGACCTGCGCCTGGGAAATGCCCACCAGGTTGGCTACCTCCATCTGGGTCTTCCCGTCGTAGAACCGCAGGGACAATATCTGTTTTTCCCGTTCTCCCAGGTTCTGGAAGGCTTCTTTCAAGGCGATGTGTTCCATCCAGGCCTCGTCGGTGTTTTTGGTATCCCGCACCTGATCCATCACCGTAAGGGGGTCGCCCCCGTCGGAATACACCGGGTCATATAGGCTCACCGGAGCGCACACCGCGTCCAGAGCCTGTCCCACCTCCTCCGGGCTAAGCCCCGCTTCCTTGGCCAGCTCCTCCAGGGTAGGCTCCCGATCCAGCCTGCCCAGAAGCTGCTCCTTGCACTGAAGCACCCGGTAGGCTGTGTCCCGCAGGGAGCGGGATACCCGGATGGCGCTGTTGTCCCGGAGATAACGGCGCACCTCGCCGGCGATCATTGGCACGCCATAGGTGGAAAAACGCACCTGCTTGCCCGGGTCAAAATTGGAGATGGCCTTGATTAGGCCGATGCATCCCACCTGAAACAGATCGTCGGGGCTTTCGCCCCGCTTATCGAAACGCTGGATCACCGACAGCACCAGCCGCAGATTTCCCTCGATCAGCTGTTCCCGCGCCTGTTCGTCCCCCGCCTTCGCCCGCAGCAGCAATGCGTCCATTTCTTTCTGCCCAAGCACCTTCAGCCTGGCTGTGTTCACGCCGCAGATCTCTACCTTTCCCTGCATGCCCATCCTCCTTGCAAACGCGCTACAAGCAGTATTTCCCGGCGGCGGGAAAACATACCAGAGCACGCTTTGTAGGTTTTTCACAAAAATTTCATCCCCGCGCCGGGAGGCCGCGTCCGAAAGCTGTGCACTTTTTGGAAATTGCCAACTTTTTCGCCAAACTTTCCCGAAAGCGCTTTCCCCGGCGGCGGGTACATAATACCAAAGCCTTCTTTCCGGCGCGAGATTTTTCCGCTCTTCGAAAACCACTGTTAATTGTTTATCCGCAAAGCCCTCCCCAAGGGAATTTCTGTGTAAAACCAAGAGTTATCCACATTCTCCACAGGTTTTTCCACAGACGCCCGCCCCTGTGAAAAAGCTTCCGGAAGTTTCTCCTTGGTTTACATAATTTTATTCGGCGCATTCCGACATTTTTCCCACTTTTCCGACTGACAAAATTCTGACAGTAGCCGCCCATCGCCGCGAAAAAAAGTACTTGACAGGATTTCACCCGGCAAAGGAATAAATTTTTTTGAAAAAGGGATTGATTTTGCGGCAAAACCACGCTATAATGAAAAACTGCTGAAGCAAAGCTATAAATAGGAGGTGGGATCATGCCCAACATCAAGTCCGCCAAGAAGCGCGTCGAGCTGTCTAAGGTTGCTTACGAGAAGAACAAGGCCGAGAAAACCGCTATGAAGACGACCCTGAAGAAGTTTGAAGCCGCTGTGGCCGGCGGTGACCGCGCGGTTGCCGAGAGCGCCTACAAGCAGGCTGTGAAGGTTGTCGACCAGGCTGTTATTAAGGGACTTCTGCACAAGAACAATGCCGCCCGGAAAAAGAGCAGCATGACTCTGAAGCTGAACAAGCTGGCCTGAATTCTCTGAAAATATCTCCTTCCGACCTTTCTCGGAGGGAGTTTTTTCATACCTATCCCCACGGAACCGAAAGGAGGCTGCCAAACATGGCGCGTTTATCAGATCCCATCACCATTCTCAAGGGCGTCGGCACGGCAAAAGCCAAGCTCTTCGCCCAGCTTCAGATCTATACGCTGCAAGACCTGATCTGCCACTTCCCCCGGGGCTATGAGGATCGGACAAAGCTGGTGACCATCGACAAACTGGAGCCGGACAAGCCCGCTTGTTTTCGCGCCATGGTAATGAACGCTCCACGCACCGCCCACATTCGCACGGGTCTGGACATCACCAAAGTGCGGGTGGCGGATGCCACCGCCCGGCTGGATCTGACTTTCTTCAATCAAAAATTCACTGCCGAGCAATTACAGTACGGGCAGGAATATGTTTTTTACGGCGCCGTCCGGGGGGATTTTATCGGCTATAATATGCCCTCGCCGGTGTTTGAAGCCCTGGACGCGCCTCCGGTATCCACCCGGCGGATCTTGCCCATTTACCCGCTGACTGCAGGGATTTCCAACGCCGCCATGCTCCGCGCCGTACAGCAGGCGCTGGCGGTATGCGACCCCCCGGAGGAGGTGCTGCCGGAAGAAGTGCGCCGGGAATACGGCATCCTGCCGGCGGAGCGCGCCTACCATGCCATTCACGCCCCCAATTCTTTGGAGGAAGCGGCGCTGGCCAAGCGGCGGATGATCTTTGAGGAGTTTTTTGTATTCTCCGCCGGGCTGGCTCGGATGCGCGCCAGCCGGCAGCAAACGCGGGTTCTCCCCTACACAGCCTGCAACTGCACCCCTTTCTTGACCGCCTTACCGTTCGCCCTGACCAATGCCCAAACCCGAGCCATCCAAGACATCCAGCGGGACTTTTCCATGGGGATCCCTATGAACCGTCTGGTGCAGGGGGACGTGGGCAGCGGCAAGACCATGGTAGCTGCCGCCGCAGCCTATCTCACCGCCCAAAACGGCGGACAGGCCGCTCTCATGGCGCCCACAGAAATTTTGGCCGAGCAGCACTACGCCACTCTGGAAAAGATTCTCTCCCCCCTGGGGCTTTCGGTATGCCTGCTTACCGGCTCTCTGACCCCCAAGCAGAAGCAGGCCGTTCGGGAGGAGATCGCCCACGGCCGCGCGCAGCTGGTGGTGGGTACCCACGCTCTGCTGACAGGGGACACCACGTTTGATCATCTGCGCCTGGTAATTACCGACGAGCAGCACCGCTTCGGCGTCGCCCAGCGCTCCGCCTTGGGCGCCAAGGGAGAAAACGCCCACCTGCTGGTCATGTCCGCCACGCCCATTCCCAGAACGCTGGCGCTGCTGATGTACGGCGATCTGGACGTATCCATTTTGGACGAACTGCCCCCAGGCCGCCAGAAAGTGGACACCTTCCTGGTGGGGGAAGCCTACCGTCCCCGGATCAATGCGTTCCTGCGCAGGCAGGTGCAGGAGGGACACCAGTGCTATGTAGTATGCCCCGCCGTGGAGGAAAACCAGGAGCTGGGGCTGAAAGCCGCCGAGACCTGGGCGGAAACATTGCAGAAAACCGTATTTCCCGACCTGCGGGTGCTGCTGCTCCATGGCCAGATGAAGGGGCGGGAAAAGGAAGCGGTCATGGCTCGCTTCTCCCGGGGAGAAGGGGACATCCTGGTGGCCACCACCGTCATTGAGGTAGGCGTGGACGTACCCAACGCCACGCTGATGGTTATTGAAGACGCGGATCGATTCGGCCTGAGCCAGCTTCATCAGCTCCGTGGCCGGGTTGGCCGGGGCAGCGCCAAAAGCTATTGCATCCTCACCACCCACAACCACAGTCCCCAGACATTGGAGCGGCTGAAGGCTCTGTGCCAAACCAACGACGGCTTCCGCATTGCCCAGGAGGATCTGCGCCTACGGGGTCCAGGGGACTTCTTCGGTTCCCGGCAGTCCGGCCTGCCGGTATTCCGCTGCGCAGACGTAACCTGCGATTTGGAAACGCTGCAGCAGGCGCAGCAGGCCTCAGCCCGCTGCCGCGCCGGAGATACTCCCGAGAGCGCCGCCCTGCGCGCCCGCATCGACGAGCTGTTTGCCCGCCGGGAGGCCGGCAGAAACTGACCTTTTCCCTCCAAAAGCGAAAAAGACGGATTTTTGCTGTTTTTTGTCTAAACCGGGGTTTTTCAGGTATATTTCCCCCCTGAAAATGCCCCGGTTTTTTCTGTTCGGCAGGCAAGTTTCTGATTTCAGGGAAAATTTTCAAAAACGGGTTGTATCTTTTGGGAAAATGCTGTAAAATAGTAGAACCTATGGACTACAAATACGCTACGCTGCCCCGGCAGCAAATGGAGGAATAGCAATATGGAAAAACCGATCGTACTGGTCATTATGGACGGCGTGGGCAAGGGCGACCAGGGTCCCGGCGATGCAGTGAAGCAGGCCAACACCCCTACCCTGGATAAGCTGCTGGCCACCTGCCCCCACACCTATCTGAAGGCTCACGGCACCGCCGTTGGCCTGCCCTCCGACGAGGACATGGGCAACAGTGAAGTGGGGCACAACGCCTTGGGCTGCGGACAGGTATATTCTCAAGGGGCGAAGCTGGTGGGCGAATCCATCGAGAACGGCGCGCTGTTTCAGTCCGCCACCTGGCTGGATCTCATCGATAACGCCAAGGCCGGCCATGCGCTGCATTTCCTGGGTCTGCTCTCCGACGGCAACGTTCATTCCAATATCAGCCATCTGATCGCCCTGCTGAAGGCCGCCAAGGCCGCCGGGGTAAAGAAAGCTTACTGCCACATCCTGCTGGACGGCCGGGACGTGCCCGCCACCTCCGCCCTGGAGTATGTAGGACAGCTGGAGGATGTGCTGACCGCTCTGCGGGAGCCGGGCTATGATTACGCCATCGCCTCCGGCGGCGGCCGTATGCAGGTAACTATGGATCGTTACGAGGCCAACTGGGCCATGGTGGAAACCGGCTGGCGCACCCATGTACAGGGGCAGGGACGCACTTTCGCTTCTGCAGCGGAGGCCATCGAGACTTACCGCGCCGAACTGGGCTGTATCGATCAGGATCTCCCTCCCTTCGTGGTGGCTCGCAACGGCGCGCCTGTGGCCAAGATCGCCAACGGCGACAGCGTGATTCTCTTTAACTTCCGGGGCGACCGCGCTCAGGAGATCTCCCTGGCCTTTGATCGGAAGGATTTCGACAAATTTGACCGGGGCGATTACACCGGCGTGAAGTTTGCCGGTATGCTGCAGTATGACGGCGACCTGAACATTCCGGAGCATTATCTGGTGCAGCCCCCCGTCATCACCAATACCCTGACAGAAGTTCTCTGCGCTGCGGGTATCCACGAATACGCTCTGTCCGAGACCCAGAAATACGGCCATGTGACCTACTTCTGGAACGGCAACCGCTCCGGCAAGGTCTGCGAAGATCTGGAGGTATACGAGGAGATCCCCTCGGATGTGGTGCCTTTCGAGCAGGCGCCTGCCATGAAGTCCAAGGAGATCACCGAGCATATGGTGGCCGCCATGGCCTCGGGAAAATTCCAGTTCCTGCGCTGCAATTACCCCAACGGCGATATGGTGGGGCATACCGGCGTAATGGAAGCCGTAGTCTACGCCATGGAGTGCGTGGACAAGGGACTGGCCGCCATTCTGGAAGCCGCCGACAAGTACGGCTACCGGGTGCTGATCACCGCCGACCACGGCAACGCCGACCAGATGACCGAAACCAAAAAGGGTAAGACTTCTGTGCGCACCGCCCACTCCCTGAACCCGGTTCCCTTTATCATCTATGACACGGAAAAGACCTGGGAGATCCTCCCCGGCGCGTACGGTCTGGCCAATGTGGCGCCCACCGTGGTAAAGATGCTGGGTCTCACCGCTCCCGACTGCTGGGAAAAGAGCATGGTGTAACAGCCTGCGCCATTTCAAAATCCATTCAGGAGGTAATGATCTATGATCCGTCAAAACAATGAACATGGTTCTGTCCGTGTCAGCTCCGGCGTATATACCGACATCGCCGGTACCGCCGCCTCCAACTGCTTCGGCGTCAAGGGCATGGCCGCCCGCTCCGTCTCCGACGGCTTGTACCATTTGCTTCGCAAAGAGTCCATGGCCAAGGGCGTGAAGGTGGAATTCCACGACGACGATACCATTTCCATCGATCTGCACATCATGGTGGACAACGGGGTGAACCTCACCGCCGTAGGCGCTTCCATTATTGAGGAAGTGCGCTATGTGGTCACCAAGTGCACCGGCACAGAGGTTCGTGCCGTAAACGTATATATTGATTCCATGATGATTGGATAATTTTCGGAGGTGTAAACCATTGAGGCAGACCATTCACGGGGCTGAATTCCGGCGGATGCTCATCAGCGCAGCCGCTGCCATCGAGATCCGGAAGCAGACCCTTAATGAGCTGAACGTTTTCCCTGTGCCCGACGGCGATACGGGTACCAATATGTCAATGACCATCAACGCGGCCGCCGCAGACCTGCGGAAGCTGGAAGACCCCACCCTGGAAAAGGCTGCGGCCGCCGCCGCTTCCGCCATGCTCCGTGGCGCCCGGGGCAACTCCGGCGTAATTCTCTCCCTGCTGATGCGGGGCATTTCCAAGAAGCTCAAGGGCGCTGTGGAATGTGACGGCGTTCTCTGGGCAAACGCGCTGCAGGAAGGCGTAGACGCGGCGTACAAGGCCGTTATGAAGCCCGCTGAGGGCACCATCCTCACTGTAGCGCGGCTGGCCGCCGCCAAAGCGTTGGCCGCCGCTGGAGAAAACAACTATCTGGAGTTTGTTCACGAAGCCGCCCTGGAGGAAGCTAAGGTTGCCCTGGCCAACACTGTAAACCAGAATCCGGTGCTGAAAAAGGCGGGAGTCGTGGATGCAGGCGGCAAAGGCTGGGTATTTGCGCTGGAGGCCATGCTCTCCGCTCTGCGGGGGGAGGACGTGGTAGTTCCCGAGGATCTGGGTTCCCAGGAGCCGAAGGAAAGCGCAGACTTCTCCGACTTTGACAATGAGGATATCACCTTTACCTATTGCACAGAATTCATTATTTCCCGGGAAAATGAAAATGACCCCGACGCTCTGCGCACGTTCCTTAACGACCTGGGCGACAGCCTGGTGCTGGTGGACGACGATGAGATTATCAAGGTGCACGTCCATACCAACGACCCCGGCATCGCTTTGCAGGAGGCGCTGAAGTATGGCTCCTTCGTCACGGTAAAGATCGAGAATATGCGTTTGCAGCACACAGAAAAGGTCATGAGCGAGCAGGAGCTTTCCCCCAAGATCGCCGAGCCGGAGAAGCCCTTTGGCGTAGTTTCCGTATGCGCCGGCGCAGGTCTGGCAGATGTGTTCTCCAATCTGGGAGTGGATGGGATCATCTCCGGGGGGCAGACCATGAATCCCAGCACCCAGGACATTCTGGAGGCTGTGAACCGCGTGCCTGCGGAGACTGTTTTCATCCTGCCCAACAATAAGAACATCATCATGGCCGCCCAGCAGGTGGAGGGGCTTACCCCCAAGAACATCGTAGTCATCCCCAGCAAGACCGTGCCGCAGGGCGTCACTGCCATGCTGAATTTCAACCCGGACGGCACCTTGGAGGAGAATACGCAGGCCATGAATGCGTCCCTTTCCACAGTGGACACCATCCAAATTACCTACGCCGCACGGAATTCCGACTTTGACGGCTACGACATCCACGAGGGGGATTACCTGGCCATGTACGGCAGTTCCCTGTTCGGCACCAGCCGGGATATCAAGGTGCTGCTGCGTTCTCTGGCGGATAAGATCCGGGACGATGGGAAGGAATATATCACCATATACTATGGTGCGGATATTTCCACCAAGCACGCCCAGAAAACGGCGGATCTGTTTGCGGAGCTGTGCCCCAGCGCAGATGTGAATCTGCTCAACGGCGGGCAGCCGGTATATTACTACTTGATTTCCGCAGAATAAACGATCCCGTGCCCGGTTGGAGCGCAAGCCCCCCAGCCGGGCGCGTTTCATAACCCCGCGTCGGTTTTGCGCCGCAGCCGCCGGCTTATTCAGGAAGGAGGTTCCCGATGAAAAAGTATTCTCCAAAATATCTGGCGCATCGCGGACTCCACGCCATGAATGCCATTGCCAGGCTGCACATCCCCCTCCATGCCGCCAACGCCGGTTACTTTATTGTGCTGGCTATTTTCCCGGCTTTGGTGCTGCTGCTGAGCCTGCTGCGCTTTACGCCGCTGCAGGTGGAGGATCTCACCGATCTGCTGCGCGGCTTTCTGCCCGACGCGCTGATGCCCACGGCGGAACGGCTGATCATCAGCACCTACGCCAATACCTCCACCGCCATGGTTGGCTTCTCCGCGCTGACGGCTCTCTGGTCGTCCAGCCGCGGAATTTACGGACTGCTCACCGGCTTGAACGCTATTTATGGTGTTTCTGAGGACCGCAGCTTTCTCTATACCCGCCTTATCAGTGTGCTGTATACCTTTCTCTTCATCCTGGTGCTGCTGCTTACCCTGGCGCTGCACGTATTTGGCACCATTATTACCGATTTTCTTGCCATGAGCCCCAATCCTTTCCTGCGATTTTTGGCGGATATTCTGAATATGCGGTTTTTCCTGCTGCTGTTTGTCCAGACCACCTTGTTCACCGCCATGTTTATGGTATTCCCCAACCGGCGCAACCGGCTCTGGGACAGCCTGCCCGGCGCGCTGCTGGCAGCCATCGGCTGGCAGATCTTTTCCCAACTTTTTTCCGTATATATGGAGTATTTTCCCAGTTATTCCAATATCTACGGCTCTGTATACGCCATTGCGCTGAGTATGCTTTGGCTTTATTTCTGCCTGTCCATCGTGTTTTACGGCGGCGTGCTCAACGCCTACCTGATGCGGCGGGAGGATTCGGGGAAATAAGCGAATTCCCCAATCATTTCCAAAAAGTTTACGGCAAATTCATATTTTCCCCGTATTCTGGTGGAAAAAGGAGTGAACGATCATGTTTGGCTTTGTGGCTGCGAGTCTGGAGGAATTGACTCCAGAAGAAAAAGAACGCTATAATGCGGTATATTGCGGCATCTGCCGGCAGATCCGCAGCCGTTTTTCCAATCTTGCACGGCTCAGCCTCAGCTACGACACCACATTCCTGGCGCTACTGCTTATGAGTCTGTACGAGCCGGAGGAAATCCGGGGAGACAACGCCTGTATGCTCCACCCCATCAAGCACCGCCCCTGGGTAAACAGCGAGTGCATCCAGTATGCCGCAGACATGAACGTAGTGCTGGCCTACTACAACCTGCTGGACGACTGGCAGGACGAGGGCAGTCTGGCCGCCAGGGCGGCGGCCAATATCTTTGCCAAGGATCTGCCGCGGCTCCAGAGAACGTACCCCCGGCAATGCCAGGCCATTACGGAAAATTTGGAGCAGCTCTCCCGCCTGGAACGGGAAAACTGTCCCAATGCTGACGCAGGCGCCAACTGCTTTGGCAATCTGATGGCAGAATTGCTGGTATATCGGGACGATCTATGGAGCGATACCCTGCGGCAGATGGGGCGCGGACTGGGGCGGTTCATCTACCTGGCAGACGCTGCGGTGGATTACCGGCGGGACGCCCGAAAGAAAAAATACAATCCTTTCCTGGCTATGGAAACCGGCGAGGATTGGCCACGCTGGGAACAATATCTGGTGCTGGCTCTGGGGCGCTGCACCCAATACTTTGAAAAATTACCGTTGGTGCAGGACAAGCCCATTCTGGACAATATCCTTTACAGCGGCGTGTGGGTGGAACTGAACCGCCAGCGCAGGGAGGGCAAGAAGCCTCAGGAGGAAGCAAATGATAGATGATCCCTATAAGGTCTTAGGCCTGGAGCCAGGCGCCTCCGACGAGGAGGTAAAGCGGGCATATCGTCAGTTGGCGAAGAAATACCACCCGGATCTGAACCCCGGCGACCCGGTGGCTGCCAAGAAAATGCAGGAAGTCAACGCCGCCTATGAACAGATCAAAAATCCCGAAAAAGCGCAGCAGCACAGCAGCGACGGCTACGGCGGCAGCGGCGGATACAATCCCTTTGGCGGCTATGGGCCGTTTGGCGGTTATGGCCCCTTTGGAGGCGGATACAGCCGGCAGCAGAGCCGTCCCGCCGGCGATCAGTACCAGCAGGCGGCCTACCAGTATATCCGCTTCGGCCGCTACCGGGAAGCGCTGAATACTCTGGAAAGCGCCCAGGAGCGCAACGCCCGGTGGTACTACCTTTCCGCCCTGGCCAACGATGGTCTGGGCAATCAAGTCACCGCCCTGGAGCATATCCGTCGGGCTGTGAGCATGGATCCCGACAACTATGAATACCTTCAAGCTCTGGAGCAGATCGAGCAGGGCGGCGCCGCCTACCGCCGCCAGGCAGGCTCTTTCCGAGGATTCAGCACCGCCGGAGGCGTCTGCCCCAGTTTATGTCTGTGCTATTTCATGAATATGTTCTGCGGAAGATGGTTCCTGTGCTGCTGATTTTCTATTGACTGGGCGCTTTTCCTGTGTTATACTAGCCAAGACAATTCCACAAACCGCTTCGTGGCAGGCGGGGCGTACGGCTCCCTCTGCTGAACAAGATAATCGGGTGTAAATCCCGAACGGTACCGCCGCTGTATGTGCCAAGCCGCTTCCTTTTGGCGAAAGCCAGTCACTGAAGATTCCTCTTCGGGAAGGCAGGAAGTTCGGCGCCGGGGTTCCCCCTTCCCTGAAAGGCATAAGTCAGAAGACCTACGAAGTATGGGTATTCCCTACGTGCGTGCCTACACTGGGGGGAATTCGTCGCAGTAAAAACGGCTGCGGCATCCCAAAGGATGCCGCAGCTACTTCATTATTATGGAGGAATGAACATGAAAAACAAGAAGCTGATCCTTGCGCTGGTGGCGCTGGTGGTGGTCATCGCGGTTCTGGCTGGCGTATATTTTGCCACCCGCCCTGCCACCTCCCAAGGAGACAAGGCGTTTACCGTCACCGTCGTCCATGGCGACGGCACATCCAAGGATTTCACTTACCAGACCAATGAGGAATATTTGGGCGCTGTACTTCTGGCGGAAGGTTTGATCCAGGGCGATGACGGAGAATACGGACTGTATGTCAATACCGTGGACGGCGAAACTGCCGACTACGCGGCCAACGGCAGCTACTGGGCGCTGTATGTGGGCGAGGAATACGCCACCACCGGCATCGACACCACGCCTGTGCATGACGGCAGCGTGTTCCGTCTGGTTTACACAGTCTACAGCGAGTAAACTGTGAAAAGAAAGACCAAGCTGACGCTGGCAGAGGTTGCACTGTTCGGGATTCTGGGAGCGCTTACCTTTGCTGCTCAGGTGGTAATGGCGCCTCTGCCCAATGTGGAGCCTGTGAGCCTGTTTGTAATGGTCTTCGCCGTTACATTCGGGGTAAAATGCCTGTATCCCATCTATGTATTCGTGATTTTGGAGACGCTGTTCTACGGGCTGCAGCTATGGGTCGTCAATTATCTGTACATCTGGGCAATCCTGGCGCTGGGCGCCTGGCTGCTGCGCAAGTCCCAAGCTCCCCTGGCATGGGCTATCCTCAGCGGCGCTTTTGGCTTGCTGTTCGGCACGCTGTGCACACCGGTATACTGGGTCACCGGGGGCCTCAGCTTCGCCATAAGCTGGTGGGCATCCGGTCTGATTTTCGACATCTATCACTGCGTCGGCAATTTTGTCCTTGCGCTGCTGCTTTTTCAGCCTCTGCGCAAGCTGCTGCACACCCTCTATCAGCGTCTGCGGCAATAACTGAATAAGGGGATCACCGCCGGAAGCTGCCGCTTCCGGCGGATTTTTTGCTTTCCCGGGAATTTGCGCCGCCGCAGGAGAATAGGCTGGGAATAATTCGGTTACACTGCTTCCAATGGCCCTACGATCGTCCCAGGGCTTCCGGTAAGCGAGGAGAGCACCTCAATGAGAATACCGTGCTCCCTGGCCATCTCCACGCTGCGGTCATGAAGCACCTGGGCGCCGTTTTCGATGAGCCGGAGCATCTGCTCATAGGACAGCCGCCCGAACCGGGTAGCGCCGGGGAAGCGCCGGGGGTCGCGGTCATACACCCCGTCCACATCGGTAAAAATCTGGCAGGCTTCCGCCTGCAAAAAGGCCGCCAGCGCCACCGCCGTGGTGTCCGAGCCGCCCCGACCCAGGGTAGTGATGTCTCCTTCCTCATTAACGCCCTGGAAGCCTGCCACCACCACGATCTTTCCTCTGTCCAGTTCCCGGCGGATCCGATGGTTGTTCAGCCCCAGAATGCGGGCATTTCCAAAAACGCCGTCCGTAAGGATCCCCGCCTGCCCCCCGGTGAGGCTCACCGCCGGATATCCCAGCGCGCCGATGGCCATGGCCATCAGACCCGCAGAAAGCTGCTCTCCAGCCGCCATGTACGCGTCCATTTCCCGTACTGCGCCCCTGGGATTGATTTCCAATGCATTGGCGATCAGACGGTCTGTGGTATCCCCCTGGGCGGATACCACCAGCACCACCTCCCGCCCCTGCTGTGCCAGCCGGGTGGCGCGGCGGGCGGCCGCCTGAATTTTTTGCCCGTCCGCCAAAGACGTTCCGCCGTATTTTTGCACGATCAGCATACGTTCACCTCCCTGACATCCTATGTCGATTTCTGCCAGACGGTGAAAAAGCCCAGCGCCGCAAGGGCACTGGGCAGATATACAACTATTTGTTATTGACCCGCCAGGACTTCCGCCTTGATGACGCCCGCTGTCTCCCGCAGCTCCCGCAGAAACTCTTCCAGCGCCACATCCATGTCCATAGTCTCTGCAGAGATGGTCACCACCGCACAGCCATTCGTCGGCACAATGGAGTTGATGGTGAGAATGTTGGCTTTCCGCTCGGCAAAGATTCCCAGAATCACCGAAAGCATTCCCGGTTCATCGTGCAGCAGCAGCTGCAGCGTGAGCACGCGCCCATTCATCATATTCTGAAACGGCAGCACCGTCTCCCGATATTTGTAAAACGCGCTGCGGCTAATGTCCATCATGCGCGTCGCTTCGTTTACTGTGCTGGCTTCGCCGGTCTGCAAAAGTTCCTTGGCCTGGGCAACCTTCAGAAACACCTCTGGGAGCGCAGATGCCTCCACAAGATAATACTTTTGGTTCTTTTTCATAAGTTACCTCCTGAACGCTGGTTCCATCCCTCATGAATTGCAAAATTATTAATGTTTATTGTAGCATAATTTCCCCAAAAAGCAACCCCCGTTCCGGGGATTTTTCCAAAGGAGGCCGCCATGTCCCGCCCCATTGTCCATAAGCTTGCCATCCTCGCCGGCGTCTTCGGCGGCGTATGGCTGCTGCTGCACTTTTTTCTGCCGCTGATCCTGCCCTTTCTCCTGGGCGCCGCCCTGGCCCTTGCAGCCGAGCCGGTGGTTGCCCTGCTCACCCGGCGGCTGCACCTGCCCCGCGGGCTCTCTGCTGCCATCGGCGTCAGCGGTGTGCTGGTGCTGTTGCTGGGGCTGATCCTGTTTCTTGGCTCCGTAGTTGTGCGGGAACTGGGGCAGCTGGCGCAGGTTGTGCCGGATGCAGAACAGATGCTCCGGCAGGGACTGCTGCTTTTGGAGGATTTTCTCCTGTCTCTGGCAAACCGGGCTCCCGACGGCATCCGCGCCCTGATGACCAAAACCGTGTTGAACCTGTTCGGCGGCAGCACCGCTCTTATGGATCAGGCTGCCCAGGCGCTGCCCGGCTTGCTCACGGGTATGCTGGGGCATATCCCCGGCAGCGCCCTGACGCTGGGCACCGGCATCCTCTCCGCCTTCATGATCTCCGCCCGGCTGCCCCGGCTGCGGGCTTGGCTTGCCGGACGTCTGCCTCAAAACTGGCGGCAGCAGTATCTGCCCAAGCTGCAAAAAATACGCCAGGCGGTGCTTGGGTGGCTGAAAGCGCAGACCAAGCTGCTTTTCACCACCTTCTGCATCGTTACCACAGGGCTTTTCCTCCTGCGCATTCCCTACGCCATCCTTTGGGGCGCAGCCATTGCCCTGGTGGACGCGGTTCCCATCCTGGGTACCGGCACCGTGATGCTCCCCTGGGCGCTGGTGTGCTTTCTGCAGGGAGATTCCCTGCAGGCGCTGGGCGTGCTGGCCATCTATGCCGCAGCAGCGCTCACCCGCTCGGCTCTGGAGCCCAGGCTGGTAGGCCGGCAGCTGGGTCTGGACCCTCTGCTTACTCTGGTCTGCTTATACTTCGGCTACCGATTCTGGGGATTTCTGGGCATTCTGCTGGCGCCTATGCTGGGAGCCGTCTGTAAGGAGCTGGCGCACTCCCCCTGACCCGCAAAAATTCACAATTCTGCCTATTGTGCATCCGGCGGCATTTTGCTATAATAGAGGGAAAAGTCATTATTTGGATGTGTATCGCTTTGAAATACGGAATTTGGAATGTATCGCAGCCGAAGCAGCAAAGCGTCAATGCCCTTTTTCAGGGCGGCTATCCCCCTCTGGTCGCCATGATCCTCTCCGCCCGAGGCGTTTCCGATCCCCGGGCAGCGCAGGAATACCTGGGCTTCCATGCTCCCCTGGCAGATCCTTTTCTGATGACGGATATGGACTTAGCTGTCAATCGGGTGGGTTTGGCGCTGGCGAAAGGGGAAATGATCGCAGTCTTCGGCGACTACGATGTGGACGGCATCACCGCCACCTGCCTGCTCACGGATTTTCTCCGCCGTATGGGCGGCAACTGCGTCAGCTACATACCGGGGCGGCTGGAGGAGGGCTATGGTCTGAATCCCATTGCCATCCGCCATCTCCAGGAGCAGGGCGTTCGGCTGATCGTAACTGTGGACTGCGGCATCACCGCTGTAGCGGAGGCGCAGCTGTGCGCCCAGCTGGGCATGGATCTGGTGATCACCGACCATCATGCCTGCAAGGCGGAGCTGCCCCAGGCCGTGGCTGTTGTGGATCCCCACCGCCCCGGGGACAAGTATCCCCATGGCAATCTTTCCGGCGTGGGGGTGGCCTTTAAGCTGGCGGCAGCCATCTGGGGCAGCCAGGAAAAGGCGCTGGCGGAATACGCCGACTTCGTCTGTCTGGGTACTGTGGCGGATGTGATGCCCCTCCAGGGCGAAAACCGAATATTTGTCCGTCAGGGTTTGGATTCCCTGCGCCGCACCAAGCGTCCGGGCATTGCCGCGCTGATGCAGGAAGCGGGCTGCCAGCCCGATGCACTGAACGCCTCCAGCATTGGCTTTATGCTGGCGCCCCGGATCAACGCTGCCGGGCGCATGGGGAAGATCCAGCTGGCGGTGGAACTGTTTTTGACCCAGGACAAGGCTCTGGCACAGAACCTGGCGCAGCAGCTGTGCCAGCTGAATACAAAGCGCCAGGCAGTGGAGTCCGAGATCTATCAGCAGGTGGTTTCCATGCTGCCTCAGGACGAAGCGCCCCAGGCCATCGTGCTGGCGGACGAAAACTGGCATCAAGGCGTAGTGGGCATCGTCGCCAGCCGCATTGCGGAGGAATATTGCTGCCCTACCGTGCTCATCTGTCTGGACGGCGACCACGGCAAGGCCAGTTCCCGCAGTTTCGGCGGCTTCAATCTGTTTGCCTCCCTCACCGCCCTGGCGCCGCTACTGGAAAGCTATGGCGGCCATGAACTGGCAGCGGGCTTTACCATCTCCCGGGAGCAGATCCCCCAGTTCCGGCAGGCGTTTTGCCGTTTGGCGGGGGAATACTGCCAGGACGCCGCTGCGCAGGCCTCCCTGCAGGTGGATTGCGTCGTCTCACCGGAGCTGCTGAACCTTGGCAACGTGGACGCGCTGCAAGTGCTGGAACCATGTGGAAGCGGCTGTCCAAAGCCGGTGCTGGCTTTGGAAAATCTCACTGTAGAGCGGCTGTATCCGGTGGGCAACGGGCGGCATATGCGCCTGAAGCTGCGCAAAGGACGCTGTACGCTGAACGCCATCTACTTTTTTGCTCACGCTGACTGCGCAGACCTGACGGAAGGCGAAGCAGTGGACGTGGCTTTTACACCCCAGGTAAACGAGTTTCGGGGGCAGCGTTCCGTACAGCTGAACGTGCTGGACATCCGTCCGGCCTGCAGCGTCCCCTGTCCGGAGGATGCGGCGGATTACCGCCGGCTGCGCGCCGGACTGCTGACTTCCCAAGCCGCCACGCAGCTGCTGCTGGACAGGCGGGCGCAGAGCGTAGTGTGGCGGTACCTGGCCAGTCAGGACGTCATCCAGGATACGCCCATCTGCCTGTGCCGGAAGATCGTCCGCCATTCCGGTATGTCCCTGAGTGTGGGACAGCTGCTGACCCTTTTGGATATTTTTGCCGATGTGGGGCTTCTGGAAGTCCGGCGGCAGAATCGATATATCTCCATCCGGCGGCTGCCCATCGTGGGCAAGGCCGACCTGAATGCAAGCGAAACCATGCAGGCGCTCCTGCGTGCGAAAGAGAGCTGATACAAATGGAAACCTTTGCCGAACATTATCAAACTATGGCCGCCACCGTGCTGAAGTGTATGCCCGGCGCGGATATGGAGCTCATCGACCGGGCCGTGGAATACGCTCGGGAAAAGCATAAGGATCAAAAGCGGAAAGACGGTTCCCCCTACATCATTCACCCCCTGGCGGTGGCGGAGATCGTAGCGGAGATGGGTCTGGACACCGACGCCATCCTGGGCGCGCTGCTTCACGACTGCATCGAGGACACCGATGCCTCCCACGATGACATCGCCAAGCTCTTCGGCAATACCACCGCAGAGCTGGTGGAGGGCGTCACCAAGCTGACCCGCGCCAATTTCTCCAGCACCGAGCAGGAGCAGATGGAGAATCTGCGGAAAATGTTCATGGCCATGTCCAAGGACATCCGGGTGGTGCTCATCAAAATCGCCGACCGGCTGCACAATATGCGCACCATGCAGTACCAGTCTCCCGCCAAGCAGGTCATCAAGTGCCGGGAGACCATGGATATTTACGCCCCCCTGGCACACCGCCTGGGTATGCAGAAGATCAAGTGGGAACTGGAGGACATCTCCCTGCGCTACTTACAGCCGGAAGCCTACCAGGAAATCATGAGCTATCTCACCGCCCACCGGGAGCAGGATGAGGCCTTTATGCGCACCATCCAGAATAAAATCTCTGTGCGGCTGTCCTCGGTGGGGATTCAAAACACCACCTACGGGCGAATCAAGCACGTATACTCCATCTATCGGAAAATGCAGGCGCAGGGGAAATCCCTGGACGAGCTATACGACCTGTACGCTTTCCGGGTGATCGTGGACTCCATGCCGGACTGTTATAACGTGCTGGGACACGTCCACGATCTCTTTAACCTGGTGCCCGGCCGCTTCAAGGACTATATCTCCACCCCCAAGCCCAATATGTACCAGAGCCTGCACACCACGGTGATCGGTTCGCAGGGCATCCCCTTTGAGGTGCAGATCCGCACCTGGGAAATGCACGAAACTGCGGAATACGGCATCGCCGCCCACTGGAAGTACAAGCAGCATTCCGGCGACGGCAGCGAAAAGGACTTCGAGTGGGTGCGCCGCCTGCTGGAAAGCCAGCAGGACACCGACGCGGAGGACTATGTCCATTCGCTGAAGATCGATATGTTCGACGACGAGGTGTTCGTCTTTACCCCCCGGGGCAAAATCGTCTCCCTGCCCGCCGGCTCCACCCCCATCGACTTCGCTTACGCCATCCATTCGGGAGTGGGCAACGCCATGGTGGGCGCCAAGATAAACAACCGCATTGCCAACATCGACGCCAAGCTGCAAAACGGCGACATCGTGGAGATCCTCACCGCAAAAACCGCCAAAGGACCCAGCCGGGACTGGCTCACCATCTGCAAGAGCAACCAGGCGCGTACCAAAATCAAGCAGTGGTTCAAAAAGGAGAAGCGGGAGGAAAATATTCTCCATGGCCGCGCCAGCTTTGAATCCGAAATGAAGCGCCTGCAGCTTCCCCTCACCGCTCTGGCAGACCCGGAGCTGGCGCAGCAGCTTTTGAAGAAGCTCTCCTTTGACAACTGGGACGATATGTACGCCGCCATCGGCTACGGCGGCCTCACCGCCACCAAAGCTGTGGGGCGTATCCGGGACGACATCAACCGGGCGCTGAAGGCTCAAGTCACCGAGCGGATTCCTCAGAGCCTGCTGCGGGTGTCGCCGGACTCCCAGGCCGTGAAGCAGAACCGCCATGGGGTCAACGGCGTCATCGTGGAGGATATTGACTCGTGCATGATCAAATTCTCCAAATGCTGCACTCCCGTCCCTGGGGACGCCATTGTGGGCTTTATTACCAAAGGCTTCGGCGTGTCCATCCATCGCGCCGACTGCCCCAACGCCGCCCATCGGGACGATCCCCGGCAGGCCGCCCGCTGGGTGCGGGTTCGCTGGGCCAATGCCGACGAGCAGCCCTTTGACACCACCCTGGAGCTGGACTGCATCACCCGCGAGGGGCTGCTGCTGGACGTGGCCACCGCTATGACCACCGCCCGCATCCGGGTCAAGGAACTGAACGGCAAAGACCTGCCCGGCGGCCGGAGCGTGTTCACCGTACGCTTTGAGGTAAAGAATGTGGCAGAGCTGAACGCCGTCCGCAACCGTCTGCTGAATATCCCCGACGTGGTGGGTTCCCGCCGGGGGCAAAATTGATTCGGGAGGAACGATCATGCGCGCTGTATTGACCCGCGTTCGCGCCGCTTCTGTGTCCATCGACGGTGAAGTTGTGGGAAAAATTGGAAAAGGCTTTCTCATCCTCCTGGGCGTGGGTTCGGAAGATGGGGAAGCGGAATGCCGTTTTCTGGCAGAAAAGGCGCTCTCCCTCCGGCTGTTTGAGGACGAACAGGGAAAAATGAACCTGGGGCTGGAGCAGGTAGCGGGGGAGGTGCTGGTGGTCAGCCAGTTCACCCTGTACGGCAGCTGCCGCAAGGGTCGCCGCCCCAGCTTCACTGACGCTGCCCCGCCGGCGCTGGGCAACGCCATGTACCAGCGCTTTCTGGCCATCTGCGAAGAATTGGGCTATCCCCCGCAGCACGGCCGGTTCGGCGCAGATATGCAGGTGGAATCCATCAACGACGGCCCCGTAACGATTCTTTTAGACACCGACAGCTTAATGAATACCCCCAGGAGGTAATGCTATGCTCACGTTCCAAACGTTGGTTCTAGGCGCTTACCAGGTAAACTGCTACATTGTCTGGGAGGCGGGCAGCCAGTCCTGTGTCGTCATCGATCCTGGCTATACGCCCCAGGAGGTTCTGGAAACCGTATCCCGGCTCCGTCTTACGGTGGAGGCCATTCTGCTCACCCATGCCCATTTCGATCATGTGGGGGGCGTCATGGCCATCCAGCAGGCCGCCGGATGCCCGGTATACCTTCATCCCGCAGACCAAACCATGCCGGAACAGCTGCTGAAAGGTTCGCCCCATCCCGGGGAATCCCTGGACGCCTGGCTGTCGAAAAAAATCCTGCCGGCGGATATCCACGGTTATCAGGAGGGGGATGTGCTGCGCCTGGCAGGGCTGACCTTTACTGTGCTGAGTACCCCAGGGCACTCTCCCGGCTCCGTTTGCCTGCTTTCAGACGGCCACATCTTCTCCGGCGACACGCTCTTTGCCGGAAGCTGCGGGCGGACAGATCTGTCCGGCGGCGATGGACGGCAGATCCACGCTTCTCTGCGCCGTCTGGCAGCCCTGCCCGGAGATTACGCCGTCCATCCCGGCCATGGCAACGCCACGACCCTGGAAGCCGAACGGCAGACCAATCCTTATATGTAATCCAGAAAGGCCGACGCCTATGCTTTTAACCCTGACCGGCCATAACGACCGCTACGCCGTGGAGCAGCTGCAGCTGGCTCTGTTTTCCGCCAATGCAGAGGGCGAAGCCGTCAGCACCCTCTACCGGGGTAAGAAATGGCTGACCGCTGTGACAAAAATCACGAAAAACGGGAAAACTACCCAGGCGAGCAAACGCCTGCCGGCAGCTCAGGAGACTGTGCCTCTCCGGCGGCAGACCTTGCAGCAGAGTTACTATCTGGCCGCCTTGCCCCATCTGACGCAGCTTCCCGCCTGGGGTGCTTTGGCGGGGGTGCGCCCCACCAAGCTGACCACCCGGCATCTGCTCCAGGGGGGTACGGCAGCCTCCGCGAAAAAGATGATGGAGCGTACCTATTTCGTCACCCCGGAGCGGGCGGCGCTGGCGGTGGACTGCTCCCAAGCCACGGTATCTTTCTGCTCCCAGCTGGAGCCTACGGATATTTCCCTCTATGTAGGCATTCCCTTCTGCCCCACCCGGTGCGCCTATTGCAGCTTTGTCAGCCGCACGGTGGGACGCCACGGAGATCAGATCGCCCCCTACCTGGAGGCGCTGCTGCAGGAGATCGCCCACACGGGAAAGCTTCTGGCAAATTCTCCCTATCGAATCCGTACCCTGTACATAGGCGGCGGCACTCCCACCACGCTTACCAGCCCCCAGCTGGAGCGGCTGGTAAACGCCCTTTACGCGCATTTCGATCTATCCCGCTGCCTGGAATTTACCGTAGAGGGCGGCAGACCGGACACTCTGGATCTGCCCAAGCTCCAGACCCTGCGCCGCCTGGGCGTGGACAGAATGAGCATCAACCCGCAGACCATGGAGGACGCGGTGCTCCGTGCCTGCGGCCGCCCCCACACTGCCCAGGATACCCTGCGCGCCTATGGCCAGGCGGTGGAGGCAGGGTTTGCTGCCATCAATATGGATCTCATCGCCGGGCTTCCCCAGGACAGCTTTGACGGCTTCCGGCGCTCTTTGGACGCGGTGGCAGAACGGAATCCCGCCAATATTACCGTGCATACCCTGGCGCTGAAGAAAGACGCGGATCTTTTCTCCCGGCGGCAGAGCCTGCCCCCGGCAGAGGAAGTGGCACGGATGGTGGACTATGCCGGGAATGTGCTCCGGGGTCTGGGATACCGCCCCTACTACCTGTACCGGCAGAAATATATGTCCGGCAATTTTGAAAATGTGGGCTGGAGCCGGGACGGTCTCCACTGCCTATACAACATCGCCATGATGGAGGAGGTACACACCATCCTCTCCCTGGGGGGCGGCGGTATCTCAAAAGTGAATCTGCCCGGGGGGAAGCTCATAAGATTTCCCAACCCCAAATTCCCGGAGCAGTATCTGGAACAGCTGCGCGGCGTACTCTCCCAGAAAGAGGATATGTTTGCCCAGATGAAAGGAAGCGTTTGATTGGATATTTTAATTTCCGGGGCCACCATTGTGACCATGAACGAGGGATTTGACGTAATTCTGGGGGGATTCGTGGGCATTTCCCAGGGTAAGATCGCCTATATTGGGAAATCCGCTCCCCAGGAGCAGCCCCATACTATCCTGGACGGCAGCGGCATGGTGCTGCTGCCCGGTCTGGTGAACTGCCACACGCATCTGGCGCAGGCCGCCCTGCGCAGCTACTGCGACGATATGTCTCCCCAAGCGGCGCTGGAAACTCTGCTGCAAATGGAGGACAGAATGGACTCCCGGGCGGCGGAGGCCGCCGTGCGGCTGGGTATCGCAGAGTGCCTGCGCATGGGCATTACCTCCGTGTCCGATCTGTACTATTATCCGGAGGCCACTGCCAAGGCGCTGGCGGACGCCGGCATGAAAGGCAACCTAGCTCTTTCCGCCTACCGTTTCCTGGACGAAAGCGAGGACTTTGACTTTGACGCCGACGAGCAGTGCCGGGAGTTTGTCCGTCTGGCGGAAAAATGGCACAATTTTGACCAGGGTCGTATCCGGATAGACGCCGGTATCTACGCGGAGTATACCAGCAACTATAAGCTGTGGGAGGGACTGGGGCAGTACGCCGCCCAAAAGGGATTGGGCTTCCAGCTCCATTTGTCCCAAAGTCAGGGGGAGGTGGATAGCTGTCTGGAGCGTACCGGGCTTTCTCCCGCCGAACTCTTGGCCTGCCACCATGTTTTCGACGTGCCTGCCGCTGCCGCCGGCTGCGGCTATCTCACATCCCAGGAGCAGACTCTGCTGGGCAAGCGCCGCGCCACAGCGGTGGCGTTGCCCCTGACAGACGCCATGGCCGGTCGAAAAAGCGCTGATGTTGTCAGCTGCCTGAAAAGCGGCATGAACGTGGCGCTGGGTACCGGCGGCGCCGCCCAGGCCGGAAGTATGGATATTTTCGAGGCCATGCGGTTTGCCGCGGCCGCCTCCCGGAAAAAAGACGGCACGCCCCTGCCCGCAGCCGCCCTGCTGATGATGCCCACCGCGTGCGGCGCCCGGGCGCAGGGACGGGCGGCGGAGTGCGGCATGATAAAAGCCGGCCTGGACGCCGACCTGATCCTGGTGGATTTCACCGCTCCCCATTTGGTGCCCTGCCACAATGTGATGAACGGCCTGGTCTACTCCGCCAAGGGCGGCGATGTGGCCATGACCATGGTGCGGGGCAAGATCCTCTACCAGAACGGGCAGTTCCCCACCCTGGATCTGCCTGCCGCCGTGGCCGAGTTGTCCGGCTATACCATTCCCAAGCTGTTCCAGGCGCCCAAAGCCTAGGCAAAAGGAGGCTACCATGTCCGATACTTCTAAAAAACAGACCTTCCTCCACGGCGCGGCGCTGCTTACCGCCGCCACCGCCCTGGTGAAAGTGATCGGCGCGCTATACAAGATTCCCCTGAACGCCATTATTGGCGAGCAGGGCTTCGGCTATTTCAATACGGCCTACCAGATCTACTCCGTGCTGCTGCTGATATCCACCACGGGACTGCCCGTGGCCGCCAGCCGAATGATCAGCCAGGCAAGCGCTTTGGGACATACCAACCAGGTGCGCCGGGTATTTCAAACCGCCAAAATCCTCTATTTAAGTCTGGGCGCTGTCAGCACCATTTTAATGCTGGCTTTCTGCCGGCAGCTGGCGGAGTTCCAGGGGCAGCCCAACGCTTGGGCGGCCATCGCCTGTCTGGCGCCCTGCGCGTTCCTGGTGTGCCTGCTCAGCACCTACCGGGGCTTCTTCCAGGGACAGGGCAATATGATCCCCACCGCCGTCAGCGAGGTAATTGAGGCAGTTTGCAAGCTGCTGGTAGGCATCCCCACGGCGCTGATCATCCTGAACGCCACCAACAGCGTTGCTTACGCCGCCGCAGGCGCCATCTTCGGCGTGCTGGTGGGAAACCTTATGGGCGCATTCTATATGCGCGTGATGCAGCGCCAGGACTACCAGACCATGGCCGCCACTTATGAAACCCCCAGTTCCTACCGGCGGGTATTCAAAAGTCTGCTTTCCATTGCCGTACCCATCACCATCGGCTCCGCAGGTCTGCAGGCCATGTATCTTTTGGAAGCCCATCTCTTCATGGGGCAGCTGCTGACCTACAATACCCAGGCGCAGGCCGACACAGTCAAGGGCATTTACGACATGGCGCTGACCATTTACAATCTCCCCGGAGCGCTGACCGCTCCCATCACCATCAGCATTATCCCCGCCATTACCGCCCATCTCACCCGCTGCCACGACGTAGGGGTGCGCGCCTCCGAGGAGTCTGCCGCCCGGGTCACCGCCCTCATCGCCATGCCCTGCGCGGTGGGACTGATGCTGCTGGGCGAGCCGGTGATGGCGCTCTTGGGCGGCTATGAGGCCAGCCAGATCCCCTTGGCGGGCGCTTGTCTGGCGGTGCTGGGCGTGGGGCTGTATTTCTACGCCGTCACCCAGCTTACCAACGCCATTATGCAGGCGCACGGCCACGCTACCCAGCCGGTAATCCACATTCTGCTGGCGGGCGTGCTGAAGCTGGGGGTGGTATATGTGCTGGTGGGGAATCCCAACATCGGCATCGTGGGCGTGTGCATCGGCTCGGCGCTGTGCAACTTGTTTGTGTCCGTGCTGAATATCATCGCCATCCGCTACTATGTGCCCCAAAAGCCCCGGCTCATCCGCAGCTTCCTCCGCCCTCTGGTTCCCAGCATCGTTATGGGCGGCGCCGCCTATGGCACCTGGCGGGGTATGCAGCTGCTGCTGGGCAGCGACGGCAGCCGCCTGCTGCTGTGCGCAGTGCCGGTGGCCGTGGGCGTAATTGTATACGTCGCAATGGCCATCCTATGTAAATCCATCACGCGGGAAGATTGTATGCTCCTGCCCAAAGGGGAAAAACTGGCGGATTTTCTGCATTTATAACAGAAATTTTAGAAACCGGGAAAATAAGCCTTGCATTTTTTGGCAAACTATGATAGTCTACTGACAATTCTGAAAGAAAGTGAGGAAGTGTAACCATGAATAAGACCGAGTTGATCGCCGCCGCCGCCCAAGAGGCCGGTTTCAGCAAGAAGGATACCGAGCGGGTGGTGAACGCCGCCATCGACGCCATTACAGAAGCCCTGGTCAAGGGTGACCGGGTGCAGCTGGCCGGCTTCGGCATTTTTGAGGTGCGCAGCCGGGAGGCTCGCGTAGGCCGCAACCCCAAGACCAAGGAGCAGATTGAGATCCCCGCCTCCAAGCAGCCCGCCTTCAAGGCCAGCAAGAGCCTGAAGGACGCTGTCAGCAAGTAATATGCGCCTGGATAAATACCTGAAGGTATCCCGCTTAATTAAGCGGCGCACTGTAGCCAACGAAGCCTGCGACAACGGCCGTATCAGCGTAAACGGCCGGGTCGCCAAGGCCGGCTACGAGGTCAAGCCCGGGGACAGAATTGAAATCCTCATGGGCGGGAAAACCGTAGCTGTGGAGGTAGTGCAGGTGGCGGATAACGTCCGCAAGGACGATGCCGGCGCCATGTACCGGGAAATCTAAGAAAAACACCGGAAAGCTCTGCTTCCCGGTTTTTTCAAAAAATACGCTAAAATACCCCTTGACAGAAGAATTTCTCCGTGATAGAATATCCCGGTAATAAAGAAGGCGCATCCGCCTCACCTTTCGCATCCTGCAAAAAGGTCAATATTCCTCCCGCCCTACGGGGTATTTGGAATGGTCGCGGATGCTTGCATCCGCTTTTTTATTTGGAATTTGGAGGTGCTTACCA
The DNA here is from genome assembly GCA_018715805.1 of Candidatus Faecousia intestinigallinarum. Lineage (GTDB taxonomy): Bacteria > Bacillota > Clostridia > Oscillospirales > Oscillospiraceae > Faecousia > Faecousia intestinigallinarum. The sequence goes on from DVKX01000063.1 coordinate 27,021, forward strand.
TCGGCAAACTAGATCATCAGCTCAATGAGGAAATCCGGGATAAGGAGCTTCGGGTCATCGGGCCCGACGGCACGCAGCTGGGTATCATGTCCGCCGCCCAGGCCAATGCTTTGGCCGAGGAGCAGGAAATGGATCTGGTGAAGATTTCCCCCAACGCTACCCCCCCTGTATGCAAGATCATGGATTATTCCAAATTCTGCTTCGATCAGAAGAAGCGGGAGAAGGAAGCCAAGAAAAACCAGCGGGTAGTGGAAATCAAGGAGATCCGCATGAGCCCCAGCATCGATACCAACGACTTCAATACCAAGGTGAAGAGCGCCCAGAAGTTCCTGAAAGAAGGCAACCGGGTGAAAGTCAGCGTCCGCTTCCGCGGCCGCGAAATGGCGCACACCAACCTGGGCGAGAAGCTGCTGCTGGAATTTGTCGCCGAGTGCGCCGAGGTGGCCAGCATGGAAAAGAACCCCAAGTTGGAAGGCCGGTTTATGAGCCTTTTCCTGACTCCCAAGAACAGCAAATAAACGAAAGACACGGAAGGAGAAACTACCTATGCCCAAGATCAAAACTCACAGCGGCGCAAAGAAGAGATTCAACCTGACCAAGTCCGGCAAGGTCAAGAGAGCCCGCGCTTACAAGAGCCATATCCTCACCAAGAAGGACACCAAGCGTACCCGCCGTCTGCGCACCACGGCTTACGCCGACGTGACCAACACTGCGGCTATCAAAAAGATGATTCCGTACAAATAAGAAGGATAGGAGGATACCAAAATGGCAAGAATTAAAGGCGCGATGATGACGCGCAAGAGAAGAAATAAGACCCTGAAGCTGGCAAAGGGCTACTGGGGTTCCAAGTCCAAGCACTTTAAGATGGCCAAGCAGGCCGTCATGAAGTCCGGCAACTACGCTTTCGAGGGTCGTAAGCAGAAGAAGCGCAATTTCCGCACCCTGTGGATTACCCGCATCAACGCTGCCGTCGCCCCCTATGGTCTGAACTACTCCACCTTTATGAACGGTGTGAAGAAGGCTGGCATCGAGCTGAACCGCAAGAGCCTGTCTGAGATGGCCATTCAGGACGCCGCCGCTTTCTCCGCCATCGTGGAGAAGGCCAAGGCCGCGCTGAACTAAGCAGCATCCTAGCCCCTGCCCTGCGGCGGGGGCTGTTTTCTTCGCCCGGCGGGGAAATTCCGGAGGTATTTTTCCATGAACATCCACCATATTGCCCGGACAGGCGGGCGGCTGTCCGCCGTCCTGAAAGAGGAGATGGGCGTCTCCGCCAATCAAATGAATCGCCTGAAATGGAAGGACGGTATTCTGGTAAACGGAAAGCCGGAGCATACAGACTTCCCCGTTCTCCCCGGTGACCGGGTAACACTGCTGCTGGACGCTCCCGCGCCGGAATACCCGGCGGAAGACCTCCCCATTACCATTCTTTACGAGGATGACCAGCTGCTGGCGGTGGACAAGCCTTCTGGGATGCTGGTGCATCCCTCCCATTGTCAGTTCACCGGCACACTGGCCAACCGCGTAATAGGTTATTTTCAAAGAACCTGTCAGAGCAGCGCCTTCCATCCCGTTACGCGGCTGGATCGGGATACCTACGGTATCGTATTGCTGGCAAAGAATCCGGTAATCCACGCAAAGCTGCACGCCCTCCACCGCCAGGGAATGCTGCAAAAGACCTATCACGCCCTGGTATACGGCGCCCCGCCGCAGGATCACGGCCTTATCGACGCCCCCATTGCCCGCAGGCCGCTGCCCAGTCTTCTGCGTTATGTCAACTCTGATGGCAAGCCCTCTCTTACCTCGTTCTCTGTACTGGAAAGGCGGAACGGCTGCACCAAGCTCTCTCTGCGCCCCATCACCGGCCGCACCCATCAGCTTCGCCTTCACTGCGCCCACATGGGCTTTCCCATTCTGGGCGACCCGCAATATACCACCCCGGAAGCCGCTGCCTGTTCCGCCGCGCTGGGGCTGCAAAGCCAGCTGCTGTGCGCCGTCTCCCTGGAATTTCCCCACCCTGTCACCGGGGAGGGGATGCGCCTGTGTTCCCAGATGGACGCAGAACTGCCCCAGCGTTTCTAAACGAATCGCCTGCAGTGCGCTTATCGCCAGCCTGCGCCGCAGCATGATTGCACTTTATCGTAAATATCGCCAAAAAACGTCTTTCGGGAAGCTGGTTTCCGCTTAGAATTTGTAGAATTTCCCAAAGGGATCCGACGTGCCCTTCTCCATTTTTATACACGCTTCCCTCTTGCATTTTTCCGTGAAAAACGCCATAATAGTACTATATTTCTCATTTTCTGGAGGGTACGGAAATGAAGCAGCTACAGCAGCGGATTTGCCGAGAGGGGAAAATCCTCCCCGGCAATATCGTCAAGGTGGACGGTTTCTTAAATCATCGGATCGACGCCAAATTTATGGGAGAAATCGCCGATGAATTTGCCCGGCAGTTCGATCTCAGCGGCGTAACCAAAATTCTCACGGCAGAAGCCAGCGGCATTGCCCTGGCGGCTATTTGCGCCTATAAATACGATATCCCCATGGTGTTTGCCAAGAAAGCCAAGAGCGATAATATTGAAGGCGGTCTGTACCGCAGCGATATTTTTTCCTACACTTACCACAAGTCCGTTACCCTTATCTGCTCCCAGCAGTGGATCGACAAGCATGACCGGGTGCTGATTATTGACGATTTCCTGGCCAACGGTCAGGCCATCCGGGGTCTTATCGACATTGTGCAGCAGGCCGGCGCCACGCTGGCAGGCATCGGCATCGCCGTGGAAAAGGGTTTCCAGCACGGCGGAGACGCTCTGCGGGAAGAGGGGTATCCCATTAAATCCCTGGCCATCATTGACCAGGCAGACGAAAACGGTTTTGTATTTCGGGAGGATTGATGTATGCAGAAAATCCTGATTTTGGATTTCGGCGGTCAGTATAACCAGCTGATCGCCCGGCGGGTACGGGAATGTCATGTATACTGCGAGGTGCGCCCTGCCGCTTCCATAACACTGGAAGCCATTCGGGAATTTGCTCCCATCGGCATCATTCTCACCGGCGGCCCCAGCAGCGTCTACAGTGAAAATGCCCCCACCCTGCCCCGGGAGGTCTTTTCCTTGGGTATCCCGGTATTGGGCATTTGCTATGGCTGCCAGCTGATGGCACATCTGCTGGGGGGCAAGGTCACTGAGGCCTCCGGCAACGATGCCCGGGAATATGGCCGCACCCTGACCACACTGGATACCTCCTGTATCCTGTTCCAATCCTTCCCGGAGGACAGCGTCACCTGGATGAGTCACGGAGATTATATCTCCCATGTACCCGACGGCTTTGCCGTCACTGCCCATACCGCCGCCTGCCCCACCGCCGCCATGGCCGATCCGGCGCGGAAGCTCTACGGCGTCCAGTTCCACCCGGAGGTAAGCCATACCATTCAGGGCGTGCGGATGCTGCGGTCGTTCCTGGCGGATGTGTGCGGCGCCCAAGGAGATTGGGTGATGGAGGACTATATCCCCACCGCCGTTGCCCAGCTGCGCCGCCAGATCGGTCAGAAGCGCGTGCTGCTGGCGCTCAGCGGCGGCGTGGATTCTTCCGTAGCCGCAGCGCTGCTGAGCCGTGCCGTGGGCGACCAGCTCACCTGCATTTTTGTGGATCACGGCCTGCTGCGCAAGGATGAGGGCGATCAGGTGGAGTCGGTGTTCTCCAAGATGGATCTGAACTTCATCCGGGTCAACGCACAGGATCGTTTCCTGTCCCGTCTTGCCGGCGTAGAAGATCCCGAGACCAAGCGAAAGATCATCGGCGATGAATTTGTTCGGGTTTTTGAGAATGAGGCCAAGAAGCTGGGCAAGATGGATTGCCTGGCGCAAGGCACGATTTACCCCGACGTGATCGAATCCGGCCGCGGCCCCGCCGCCATCATTAAAAGTCACCACAATGTGGGCGGCCTGCCTGATTCCATGGAGTTCCAGCAAATTGTGGAGCCTCTGCGTCTGCTGTTCAAAGATGAAGTCCGGGAATTGGGGCTTGCCATGGGACTGCCGGAGCTGCTGGTAAACCGCCAGCCCTTCCCCGGTCCGGGGCTTGGTATCCGCATCATGGGCGAAGTAACTGTGGAAAAGCTGGCCATTCTCCGGGAGGCGGACTATATTTTCCGCACCGCGCTGGAACAGGCGCACATGAACGCGGCAGTGGGGCAGTATTTTGCCGTCCTCACCAATACGCGCACCGTGGGCGTTATGGGTGACAGCCGAACCTATGACTATACCCTGGCGCTCCGGGCAGTTACTACCGATGATTTTATGACCGCCAAGTGGGCGCGGCTGCCTTACGAGCTGCTGGACGAGGTGTCCGGCGAAATCATCAACCGCGTCCCCGGCATCAACCGCATCGTCTACGATATTACCAGCAAACCCCCCGCAACCATTGAGTGGGAATAATTTCGCAGAGCCACTTTCCCGGCTGTAGAGCCGTAAAAGTCTGATTTTTGCGAAGTTGTGGCAACGATTTGGCAACAAAATTTCATTATTCATAAGTAAAGAGCTAACTGATTTTGATTAAGTCAGTTAGCTCTTTTTGTTTTATCCTTTTTTGAACTGAAACAACTCATTTGCTTTCTTAGCAAATTCATCAGCACCAGACCACCATTGACCAGGATAGTGTCCACCAAGATTGACCAACTTACCCGCATCGTCCAGGATCATTTGAGTGTGGAAAGTTTGATGTCCTCTGTTTGACTTATAGTGAAAAACTAAGAAGCCACATTGGTCAATAGTGCAATATAGTCCGTGATAAATTTGCTTAGCCAATTCGGTTAGTTTGGATAGAGGCACACCAGAAAAACATTTTTCTGGCTCCGGGATAATTTGTTGTACAGTTGCGGCTTGTTTCGAGGAAAGACCACTCTTTATCAGCAGTCCGGTTATTATAGTTCCGCCTATGCCTGCAAATGCTCGACGCCAAACCCCTGCTGGGGGAAGACGGCGCTCTGGAAGTTCTTCGCGGCCTGCCGGAGCTGGGCAAGCGCTCGCCCC
>DVKX01000006.1 GCA_018715805.1 Candidatus Faecousia intestinigallinarum
ATTTTTTTCAAGAAAATAAAAGTAAAAAAATGAAAAAAAGTGCTTGACAAAAGAGAGCGCTGTGTGTATAATGTGCCATGTCGCCGAGGTGTGCAGCACCAAAGCAGCATGGGAGCATAGCTCAGCTGGGAGAGCACATGCCTTACAAGCATGGGGTCACAGGTTCGAGCCCTGTTGTTCCCACCATATCATTTGGCCCGGTGGTGCAGTCGGTTAGCACGCCAGCCTGTCACGCTGGAGGTCGACGGTTCGAGTCCGTTCCGGGTCGCCATATGTGCATCTGAGCAGAGCAAATGCTCTGCTCAATATGCCTCTGTAGCTCAGTAGGTAGAGCAGCGGACTGAAAATCCGCGTGTCGTTGGTTCGATTCCGACCGGAGGCACCATGATGCGGGTGTAGCTCATCCGGTAGAGCGCCACCTTGCCAAGGTGGAGGTAGCGAGTTCGAGCCTCGTCACCCGCTCCATTTTTCTCTTTCGGCAATGTTCGCGAAAAATGCGCTTGATTGCCCCCTCTCCTGAAAAAGAGATAAGGAACGCCGTGCGTTCCTTATTTCATATGGTACCGTGGCCAAGTGGTAAGGCAAAGGTCTGCAAAACCTTTATTCCCCAGTTCAAATCTGGGCGGTACCTCCAAAAAGTCCGCGTCTCTCTTGGAGACGCGGACTTTTTTCACGGCGCTTTGCATGGGCATATGGGGAGATTTTGCGTGTTGAGAGCCGTTTGCTTTGCTGCGCCCATATCGGCAGCGGTGAAGACCCGCATGATGTCGTCGCCGGTGTATTCGGCGGTGTTATATGGCTTCGGCCGCCGGCGATCGCAACCTTACAGTTTGTTTTCCAGGAACAGGCTGGCTGCCCTGGGCGCGGAAAATTCGGCGCGAAAAAGCCGCCTGCTGCGGTCTGGCACGGAAAAATGAGTAGCGCCAAGCGGCTTTTCTGTGATATAATGGCGGCGTAGAAAAAGGAAAAGCGTGAATAGTGGCAAAACCCGGCGAAACCGGGGGCTTCTTGGGGAAGCAAAGAAAATCGCAGAGGAAAGAGGTGTCTATATGGCAGCAACCTGGTATTTTTCCGCGCCGGGACGAACAGAGCTGGGCGGCAATCATACCGATCACCAGCATGGATGCGTGCTGGCGGCGGCGGTGAATATGGAAACCACCGCAGAAGTTACCCGCAGCGGGGAAAACCGTATCCGCGTCTGGTCGGAGGGGTATCCGCCGGTGGAGGTAGATCTGCGGGATGTATCTGTACGTCCTGGGGAGAGGAATACCACCGCTGCGCTGGTGCGGGGAATGGCGGCGGCTTTTCAGCGAGAGGGCGTCGTGCTGGGTGGATTTGACGCGCGGGTTCGCTCCAATGTGCTTCCCGGCAGCGGATTGAGTTCTTCCGCTGCCTTTGAGGTGCTGCTGGGGGTTATTTGCAACACGCTGTTCTGCCGGGGGCGGTTCAGCCCTGTAGAATTGGCGCAGATGGGGCAGTATGCGGAGAACGTGTACTTTGGGAAGCCCTGCGGGCTGATGGATCAGACGGCCTCCAGCGTGGGCGGCATGGTGTTTATGGATTTTCAAAATCCGCAAAAACCGCTGGTGCGGCAGATACCCTTTGATTTTGCTGCCACAGGGTATTCCCTGTGTTTGATCGACACCGGCGCGGATCATGCAGACTTGACGGGGGAATACGCAGCCATTACGGAAGATCTGCGGACGGTATGCGCGTTTTTTGGGGAGACGGCGCTCCGGGCGGTACCGGAGGCGGCGTTTTATGCCGAATTGAAAGATCTTCGAGCGACGGCCGGTGATCGCGCCGTGCTGCGGGCAATTCATGTGTTCGATGAGAACCGGCGGGTGCTGCGGCAGAAGCAGGCGCTGGAGCAGGGGGACTTTCAGGCGTTTCTCGCCTGCGTAACGGAATCGGGCTGCTCCTCCTGGCGCTATTTGCAGAATATAACGCCGGCGGGGCGCACCGACAGGCAGGAGGTTGCTTTTGCCCTGGCGCTGGCGGAGAAGCTGCTTCGTGGGCGCGGCGCCTGCCGCGTTCACGGCGGGGGGTTTGCCGGAACGATCCAGGCGTTTGTTCCTCATGACCTGCTGGAAGAATTTCAACAGGGGATCGCCCGGGTGCTGGGCTGCGGGAAATGCCATGTATTGCAGATCCGCCCGGAGGGCGGGATCTGCGTAGGTATGCGGGAGAATGTGCAGGAAAGCGCCCAACATAAATACTGAGGAAAACAGACGGTTTTCCTCAGTATTCATATTCAAAAGCGGCGTTCTTTCCTTCTAATTCCAGCAGCGGAGCGCCGCTTTCCGTGAAGCGGAAAGAGACGGCGCAGGAAGGATGCTCATGGATTGTCCGCACCATAACGCCGCCGACAGGGGCGCGCAGAGGGTGCCCCCACTGCCCCCGGGGTCTGACGGTCAGTGTGAAGCGCCCCTGCCGGACAATGATTTCCTTCGCCGTGATTTTCGCCGCCCGGGCGCCCAGGTAGGTGGCGAGACGGTATTCTTTTTCTCCCAAGAGCACAACGCCGATAACGCCGGTGAAATGCAGACCCCCCAGGGGGATCTCCGCAATGGAGAGCATCAGCGCGCCGGCTGGAAAGCTGCACTGCGTCCAGGTATATTTCCTGGGAAAGGAGTATCCTCGGTCACCCTCGCAGTAACCCACGGAATTCTGAAACACATAGGGCGTGCCGTTGACGAAAATGGTTCCGTCCACGCTATGGCGCATACTATAAACGCTGTGGCGGCACTGCATAAAGGGAACGCAGCGGAAAGGACCCATAATATCGTAGCGGATGGGGGTGAACGCTCCGAAGCGGACAGAGCCGGAGGCCTGGAGCTGGGGCGTGCGGACGTTCAGCGCCATACCTGCTTTGCTAAAGCGGTTTCCGGCCATGCAGACCGTATCGCCCTGGCTGCAAAAATCAGCGTAGGGGAATGTAACTTGAAAAGCCTGGGCGTCGGTAATCAGTTGGAGCGCGCAGGATTTGTCGGCGCCCGCCTGGTGCAGGGACGGGATGACGGCAAGGGTTTGCCGGTGGGACTGGCAGCGAAAATACCAGCCGCAGAAATAATTGCGCATAGGAAAGCCTCCAAGGAAAACTGAAAAGAGGATTCCCGTTTTGCAGGCGGTTTAGACCGCAGCGCCTAAAATCACCGCCCGCCGCTTTATACAGAAAAGCGGCGGGCGGTGGCGCGGTTATGGCTCTATGGCAATGGTATAATCCGGCTGGATGGAGAAGAATATTTTCCTGGCCTCCTCCTGGGGGATATTGCTGCTCAGCTGCATGGAGTAAAAGTAGTTGTCGTCCGTCCAGAACCAGGAGTAGGTGTCCTCGTCTGTAATGACGGTCACTGGGCAATCATCCACCAGCAGCATAGACCTTTTGGCGCCTTCTGCATTAAAGCCGATTACGGAACCTCCATTGGCAGAAGTAGCTTCTTGCAAGAAAATAATCCACTGGGATGCATCCTTTCTGTAATAGAAGACTGTACTAAGCTTTGAAGTATTAACAAAATCCAGTGAAAAGTTCTCCGGAATATAGGTCGGGCGCATCACCGTTTCAATGGTTTCCGGCGCGTTGTCGTTTCCGGAAGCAAAGGATACGTCATAGCACACGTGTTGGTCGCGGACAAAGAAGCCAATGATGGTCTCCCGGACGGCGGGGATGGCCAGGGCAGTGGTGGCCAGCAGAGCCGCCAATATGGCCACAAGCACCGCCCGCTTGAAGGCGGTATTCACATAGTACCAGCCGGCGCGCTGGGTCTTGGCCACCAGGCGCTGCATATTGTGGAGAAACGCCGGAGAAAAGTTTTCCGGAAGCTCCGCCTCCTGGGGAACGTCCGCAAATTGCTCCAAGCTGACATTCAGCAATGCCTGCTGAAAAGGGGTCAGCGATTTCTGCTCAGTCAAAGTCCATTCCCTCCTCTTTGCATAGTTGTATCAGTATTTGCTTGCCGCGGCAGCGCTGCTTGCGCACGGTAACTTCCTTGCGGTGCAGCTGACTGGCGATTTCCCGGGTGCTCAAGCCGTGCAGATATTCCAGCACCAGAACCTCCTGATAGGGGGTATCCATTCGCCGGAGCGCCCGCATCAGCAGCTCCACATCCTGGCAGGCGGCCACCCGGTCAAACAGCTCGTCCTGGGCGCTGGACGGCTGCGCGTCCTGAAATTCCATGTAGGCGATGCGATTCCGCTTGGTCAGCTGGTTCAAAGCGGCGTTCCTGGCGGAAATGAGCACATAGTTTTTGCACAGGAGCGCGTCCGATGGCACAGACTTGATGTTTTTGGCCAGACCCAGCAGAGCGTCCTGCACGGCATCCTCGGCGTCCTGGCTGTTTTTCAGAATGCAGGTCGCCACATAGAGCATCTGCTTGCGAAATTCCAGATAAATGGTTTCAAAGCGCTGCTTATCCGCTTCCTCGTCGATAAGCGCCACGTAAATCAGCATGGCCAACCTCCTTCCCAAAAAATTTTTGAAAAATTTGTCACACTTTTGCGCGGCGGTCTGTCTTAATATATATCACGTGCCTTAGGCTTGACCTGGGCGGGAAAAGAGGTAACAATATGAAAAAAACACTATCTACAATTTTGGCGCTGGCGCTGATGCTGACGATGCTGTGCATTCCGGTGGCAGCATCAGCGGAACAACCCTCCGCTGATGTAAAGATTGAACCTCGTTATGAAGAAGCGAGCCGGATTTCACTTTTGATGTACATCAGTGAAGACGGAGAGGCGACTGTTCAAGCAACTTGCATAGGAAAGTCGGATGTCACAAAAATCCATGCGGAGGTCTATCTGGAGAAGAAGGTAAGCTATTTCTGGATCCGGGTGGTGAACCCGGATGGCTCCCCCAGCTGGGAAGATACCATGGAGGGTATACTTTTTACAAAAGAGTACACCCGGGATTTGATCGGCAGCGGAGACTATCGGGCGACTGTGAACTTCACCCTTTACGGCGATACCACGGAGACGGTTACCGCCACGGCCTATAAGAGCTACTAAGTTCCTCATTATTTTACCGGATCTTCCGACATTTTGCAACAGGTTTTTACAACAAAACGGATATAACCCGCCCCCTTCGGTTTTCGCCGAAGGGGGCGGGCTTTCTTTGACCGTTTGCGGGAGCGATCCAAAGCGCTTATAAGCTGCGGTTCTGCTTCCAGGAGAACAGGAACTGTGCAATCAAAACCAGGGTGAACAGGACGCTGACCCAGGTGACCTCTGCGCTGCCCAGCAATGCAAAGGCAAAGGTCTGCGTGGACAGCACCAGCGCCAGCAGGGACAGCCAGAAAATGCAGCCCATCAATATGCTTCTCGGGCGGAAAGCATGGATAGCGGCCAAAAGCACCAGCAGAACGCTGATCCATGCCGCCAGATAGGGGAAGAGCATACCATAACCCACCAGAGTTAGATCAAAAATGGAGTAGTATGCAACTGTCCGCTGCGGGGGATAGATTTCCGTCCAAAATACCAGCCCCACCCCCTGGGGCAGCAGCGCCAGCACGGTGCAGAGCAGGGGGAGCAGCACGGAAAAGATTTTGGATAACCGGTTCATGTGTTTCGCCTCCTGGGAAGGATTCCCGTCTGAATAACGCGAATCAGAGCATCCAACTCCGCCTGGGTGGTGTCCCGGCAGAGGGAAACCCGGAAAGAGCCGTCGATCACCTCCGGGGAAAGACCCATAGCGGAAAGCACATGGCTGCGGTGCCCCTTGGCGCAGGCGCTGCCGGCGGAAACGCAGATGCCCGCGTCCTGCAGGATATTGATGCTGTTTTGGGTGGGGATGCCGGGAACGGACAGGGAAAGAATATGGGGGGCTTCATGACAGCCGTTTATCACAATGCCGTCTAGTTGACATAACTCTGAAACGAGATGCTCCAGCAGCGACTGCTCCCGGAGCGCGTCGTCTTTGGCCGCAGCGGAAACGGCGGCGCAGGCGGCGGCAAAGCCGAAAATGGCGGGAGTGGCCTCCGTGCCGCTGCGGTAGCCCTGCTCCTGTCCGCCTCCCACCTGCAGGGGCGGAAAAGACTTCAAGCGGGGACTGACATACAGCGCGCCCGCGCCCTTGGGGCCGTGGATTTTGTGGGAAGAAACGGAGATCAGGTCGGCGCCCAGCGATTTTGCTTGGAAGGGGACTTTCAGAAAGCCCTGGACTGCGTCCGTGTGGAAAATGGCGTCCGGGCACAGCCGGTGGGTCAGCCTGGCCATCTGAGAAATGGGCATGAGAGAACCCACCTCGTTATTCACCATCATGATGGATACCAGGATGGTATCCTTTTGCAGCGCGGCTTTCAAAGCCTCCGAAGTGATGCGGCCGTCACCGTCCGGCTGGAGATAGGTGACGGAAAATCCCTGGTTCTCCAATTCTTTCATGGCGTTCAGCACCGCGTGGTGCTCTATGGCGGTGGTGACGATATGCCTTCCCCGTTTCCCCATGCGCTTGGCCGCGCTGAAAATCGCCCAGTTGTCTGCCTCCGTGCCGCCGGAGGTGAAAAAGACACGGTTTGGCTCGGCTCCCAGCGCGGCGGCTGTCTGGCTGCGGGCGGCGCGCAGAGCGCGGGCGGCGTCCAGGCCGAAGGCGTATAAGGCGCTGGGATTGCCCCAGTTTTCCGTAAGGGCGGCAGATACAGCCTCCACAGCCTCCTTGCAGGGCTTTGTGGTGGCGGAATTGTCCAGATAAATCATAGCGCTCACTTTCCTACGCAAAAGCGTTCAAAGATTCTGGCGGTAATATCCTCCCGCACGGTGGCGCCGGTGACTTCCCCCAGGGCTTCCATGCTCTGCTCCACATCGGTGAGCACGGCGTCTGGGGTCAAGCCCAGCTGCAAGCCCTGCAGCGCGGCGAGAATGGCTTCGTATGCCCGGCGGATGGCGTCATACTGCCTGGGATTGGTGAGAATCGAACCATCGCAGGGGATATTGCCTGCAAACATGGTATCCAGCACCTGGGACAGCTGCTCCAGACCCTCTCCGGATTTGGCGCAGACGGTGAGAATGGTGGTGAAGGGCAGATCGGAGGGAAGCACCACCTGCCCCAGATCTGTTTTGTTGATGAGGGCGATGGCGTTGGGCGCCTCCAGGCATACCTCTATCACCTGGCGATCCTCCTGGGTGAGCGGCTGCGCACCGTCGCAGACGAAAATGACCAGATCCGCGTTTTCCGCCGCCGCTTTGGAGCGCTCCACGCCCATGGCCTCCACGGCGTCCGCCGTCTCCCGGATTCCCGCCGTATCGATGAGGCGCAGGCGGGTGGAACCTATCCGTATGGATTCCTCCACGGTATCCCGCGTGGTGCCGGGAATATCGGTGACGATTGCCCGGTCATAACCGGCCAGGGCGTTGAGCAGGCTGGACTTGCCCACATTGGGCTTTCCCACGATGGCGGCGGCAACCCCCTGCCGCAGAATGCGTCCCTGCCCGTAAGTGCTTAGCAGAGCGTGGAGAAGCTTAGCCTGGGTGCGGAGGAGGGCGGCGTAGTTTTCCAGACGAAAATCCTCAATTTCCTCATCGGGATAGTCCAGCACCGCGTGAAAATGGCTGCAAATGTCTGTCAGCGTATGGTAAATGGGGGCGAGTTTTTTCTGCAGCGCCCCGCCCACCTGCCCGGCGGCGTTCGCGGCGGCATCGGCGGTTTCCGATTCGATCAAGTCAATGACGGCCTCTGCCTGACTGAGCTCCAGCCGGCCGTTCAAAAACGCCCGCTTGGTAAACTCGCCCCGCTGTGCAGGACGGGCGCCCGCCTGGTACAGAGCCTCCAGCCCGGCGGCCAGGACGGCGGGGGAACCATGGCAATGGAATTCCACGGTGTCCTCTCCGGTATAGGAGTGGGGGGCGGGGGTACAGACCGCCATGCACTGGTCGATGACGCGGTTCTGCTTGTCCCGCAGCACGCCCAGCGTCAGCTTTCGCGCCGGGATATGGGACAGGGGTATACCGCTTTTGGCCTGAAAGACCTGCTGAGCGATCTGGACGCAGTCATCGCCGCTGAGGCGCAGAATACCGATGGCGCTGACCTGATTGCCGGTGGATACGGCGGCGATGGTATGAGACATGGACGCATCTCCTTATAGTTTAGAAATTACAGACAATATACCACGCTCCGGAGAAAAATGCAACACTCTCCCGTTTTTGCGCCGGATAGGCTGGGGAAAGGGAATTTTTGGCGCATGGATTTCCCGTTTTGCGGTACACTAGCCAAAGAGGTGAGTCTATGGAACTGCGAAACTATCCGGGAGAGATCAACGACGCCAACATTTCTGCGATTTTTGAAGGCGCGGGGGACTTTGTCCGCCGCGAACTGCGCTGCGGGACTTGGCGGCTTTATGCCTATGCCATCGACGGACTGACTTCCGGGGGAGATATTTCGGAATATGTGTTCAAGCCTATTGCGGAGCTTCTGGCGGCAGACAGCATGGAAAAGCTCTATCAGGAGGCGCTGGGGGGCGCGGTCTATAATTCCGTGGCCGGCGCATGTAAGGATTTGGACGATATTGCCTTGAAATTAGTGAACGGCTTCTGCATCGTGCTGTTTCCAGGGGCGGGCGCGATTGCCTTTGAGGTTAAGACGGGAGATAAACGCGGTCCCTCTGCCCCGGAGGTGGAAAATACCGTAAAAGGGCCGAAAGATGCTTTTGTGGAAACCGTCCGCTCCAATACCAGCCTGATCCGCCGGCATCTGCGTTCGCCGGAACTGCGGCTGTATGAGACTAGGGTGGGCAGACGCTCCTTGACCAATGTAACGGTGGTATGGCTGGAAGGGATCACCAATCGGGAACTGGTGGAACAAATGAAGCAGAGGCTGGATACCATTGACATCGACGGCTTTCTTTCTCCGTCCGCCGTACAGGAGTATGTCACCGGTTCCCGGCCTACGGCGTTTCCGCTGATGCAGTACACGGAACGAACGGATCGCTTTTGTCAGGGGATTCTGGATGGCCGGGTGGGGCTGCTGGTGGATGGACTGCCCCTGGGGTATCTTGCGCCTGCGGATTTGGGTTTTTTAATGGAAAGTCCGGAGGATCGGGGAATGGATTTCATATCCGCATCCTGCATCCGGGTGCTGCGCTATGGAGCCATGCTGCTGAGCTTGCTGCTGCCGGGCATCTATATTGCCATGGCGTCGTTCCATCAGGAGATGATTCCGCTGCAGCTGCTCCGCGCCATTATTGAAAGTAAGCAGGCAGTTCCTTTTTCCACAGCTGTGGAGGTAATGGGGCTGCTGCTGGCGTTTGAATTGCTCCAGGAGTCCGGCGTCCATCTGCCCCAGGCCATCGGGCAGTCGGTATCGATTATCGGCGGCATTGTGGTAGGCACGGCGGCTGTGGAGGCGAAAATTATCTCGCCCGCAGCGTTGATTATAGTCAGTGTGGCGGGGGTGTGCGGATTCGTGCAGCCCAATCGGGACTTTGCGGAAGCCATCCGGGTATGGCGGTTTGCCCTGGCTGTTCTGGGGACGGTGGCCGGGCTGTTCGGCGTAAGCGTGGGCTTTTTGCTGCTGTTGATCCATTTATCCAACCTGACTTGCCTGGGCGTTGCTTATTTGGCACCTTTTGCCAAGGTAAAGAATGCATCTCTGCTGCGCAGCCGTCTGTTTGTAAGCAAGCAGCGCAACCCAGATTTGCATCCGGAAGATGGGAGGAATCAGGCATGAAGCGCTGGATATGGTATCTTGCAGGGGCGCTTATTATAGGGGCTTTGGGAAAAATGCCTTTTTCTGGAACAGATGTGGCCAAGCTGCAGCCGGTGGAAGTGATTCGCGTCTGGTGGGAAAGGGGGCAAGCAGGTATAGAGACGGACACTGGAGACAGTGGGAAAGGCGTGGACATTGCCGCTGCCATTGCAGATCTGAAAGCATCTGCCGCAGGGGAGGTATTCCTGGAAACAGCGGAACACCTAATCATCACCCGGGAAGCGCTGGCGCTGCTGCCGGAATTGGCGGAGTATATGCGTCCGGCCTGCACCATCTGTGTGGAGGATGGGGAGACGGATATGAAAGCAGCCGCAGCATTTCTGGACACCCACCAGCCGGAAATGCAATTTCGGGATTTCCTGGCAGGTTCGGTGAAAATCCCCACGTTATTGACCCGAGAGGAGAGAATGCACCTTGTTTCGTAAAGAAGTAGAACGCTATCCCTTATGGGCATGGATTTTTACCGCAGTATCCGCGCCTGCCGCCCGGCTGGCGGGCAGGGGGCCTTGGCTGCCTGTGCTTCTTCTGGCGGCAGGGTGCTGCCTGCTGTGCTGGGGGCTGCATCGCCTGGCGCCGGATGAACCTCGGTTTGGAAAGCTGTATTGTCTGGCACAATTTCTGTTTCTGATCCCTGTAGCAGGGGAAATGATCCGTATGTCGCAGGACTGCTGGCCCACGGGCGTCAGCTTTCCGCTGGTACCGGCAACCTTAGCGCTGTTGGCTGCGGCCAATGCCTGGAATGGCGCGGAACGGGCTTCCCGCGTAGGGGGCATCCTATTTTGGCTGCTGGCGCTGCTGTATAGTTTGGTACTGCTCTCCGGTCTGAAAGATATAGAAAGCTCCTGGCTGGCGCCGCAGATGTCGTTGCCCAGCGGGGGATTGCCGCTGATACTGTTGCTTCCTGCAGCGGCGCTGCTGCTCCGCAGATCCGGCAGCCGCAAGGCGGAGCAGCTGGGGCTGGGTCTGATTTTCCTGTTTACAGCTGCGGCCGCTTTGCTGACGGTGGGGAACTTGTCTCCAAGGGTGGCCGCTGCCGCCGGGGATCCATTTTATATATTTAGTAAAAGTCTCCGCTTCCTGGGCGTAGCGGAACGGTTTGAAGCGCTTGTATCTGTGGCGCTGACCATGAGTTATTTTGCCTTGCTGAGTCTGCTGTTCAGCATTGCCGGCAACCTGGCCGAGACGATACGGCCTGACTGGGGAAAGGCGGGTGTGCTGATATGCAGCGTGGGCGGCGTAGGGCTGCTGCTGGCGCCGCCCATGCCGGGAGGAGTTCTGTCCGCAGGGGCGCTTTTCCTTTGGGCGGGGCTCCCGCTGGCATATTGGGGCGTACTCAAAAAAGGGGAGAAGAAGGAAAAAAGCACTTGACAAGTGGGGGTAGGATGGGTTAATATATGCGAGCGCTTTGGGGGGCGCCTGCGGGAGCTGGGGCTCAGCGAAAAAATTTGGAAAAGGGCGAAAAAAGT
>DVKX01000007.1 GCA_018715805.1 Candidatus Faecousia intestinigallinarum
CGGAAAAGATTCTGAACTGTTATGAGGGGCACTCCATTCAGCCGAGCTTTGAATGTGTAGAGGGTTCCTTTCGGGTTATTCCGCCGAACATTCATGCTGCTCTGACGCAGGAAGATGCTCGTCCGGTGGAGAGGAACCGTGCGGACCATACACCTGAAAGCGCCACACTGCCCCCCTCGGATCAGAAGGCATCGCAGGCGATCCAGCTGGTAGCCCAAGCAAGCCACCGCAAACTGGAGTCTCTGCTGGGGGTGGGCACAACCCGCGCCGTGATGCTGCTGAAACGGTTGGTGGAGCTGGACAAGGTGAGGAAGATTGGGAACGGGAAAAATACCAAATACAAATGCAAGGGATCCCGAGTGTATTTACGGTTGTGATTCAGAGGTGTCACATTAGCCGCGGTCCACTTTGGGAACTTTGCCAAACAGCGAAAAGGTGGCATCCTGATTGGAGTAAATATCGCCGTTCAAAAAGCGGCAAGTATTTAATGTGGCGTGATGCTCAACCTTCGATGTGACAATATGGTTGCCCTTTTTTCGTAGTATTTTTTGTAGTCCGCCACACCTTTTATAATCATATTGGTGCTCTCGGTGGAACCGCAGGTGAAAATGATTTCTTCCGGTTTGGCGTGAATTAACTTGGCAACCCAGCTCCGGCTATTTTCCACAGCATCGGCAGCATGGGCGGCAAGGGGATAATACTTGCTGGAAGGGTTCCCGTATTCCTCTTGCAAGTAGGGACGCATCGCCTCAAACACTTCCTGCGCGATGGGGGATGTGGCACTATTGTCCAAATAAATCATACGGTATCACCAATCCCAAAGATTTCCAGCACATATTTGTCCAGATCACCGGCATGTTTATAGCGAGATTCCAAAAGAATGGCCCCGCGGTCAATATGCGCTTTCATATATTTGGGAAAGTATTCCTCGTTGCTTAAATGGCGTCCTTCTGCCTGTTCAATCAGGACTCTGAAGTAATCATCATATTCGCCAGTGATCGTTTGTCGATTAAGTTCAAGGCCATCCGTATCGCTGTCAAATGATGTGATTTTTCCCTGTTCTTTCAAAGACCAGGCAATCGCGTGCTTGACCAGCGTACCGCAGCGTCCCGCGCCCCTGCTTGACCAGCTCCGCCGTGACCTGGTTCAGGCACTGGATCGGCACGCCCGTGGTGGCAAACAGCTTGATCAGCAGATAGATCCGGTGCTTGCCCAAACTGCGCGCCGCGCGGAGAAGTTTCATGTACTCGGTGCGGGTCAGGGTCGGCGTCGGCTCCTGATCCTCCGAGGCCTTTGGCCCCGCCCTGGTGTGGCCCCGCAGCAGGTCGTACCGGCCGCACCACTTGAAGTAGTTGTTGGCGGCCGCCAGGTGAACATTGACCGCGCTGCGTGTGTACTCCTGTTCCAGCGACTGCTCCCATTCGGCCATACTGGCAGGCGTTGGTTCGCCATGCCGCTCCGTAAAGGTCAGCAAGTCCTGCAGGCAGTTGGTGTAATAACGCCGGGTATCCGGCTTCCATCTCTTATTTGCTGTGGTCTCAATGTAATCGGAGATGGGATAGCCTTGCAAAATTTCATCGTTCATACGTCATTACACCTCCTTCCCGTGCGATCTGGCGGCCGATATGGAACAGAAGTCGAGTTCTGTTCCTGCTATTAACAAGGGTTAATTCCCGTTTTGCGTTTGTTCGTATTTTTTACGTCAAAGAAAGCAAAAACAGGCAGGCGAAAGCGGTTGGGCAAGCGGAAAAATCCCCCGCCCAACAACTTTCCCATACCCATTTTTAGCAATTTCAACAAGATTGTACGTCTCTGCTTGCTTTTTTGACCGGTACGTGCTAATATGAACTCGTGTTAATCAATACAGAGTCTTGGTAAATTCCTCTATTTGAACTGCTGCATTATGTTTTGATGTTATGTAATTAACAGAACTCGACTTTCGTTAAATTCACAATAGAAGGTGCATTTTATTCAAAAGGCGCTCATGTTCGGCGCCCGATTCCATGATATAAATTCTCGTCGTCTCGATGCTGGAGTGGCCAAGCAGGTCCGCCAGCTTCGAGATATTTTTTTCGAGATCGTAGAACGTCCGGGCAAACAGGTGGCGCAAGTTGTGGGGGAATACCTTCTTCCATGCCACGTTGGCGCGGCTGCACAGGGCTTTGAGCAGCTTCCAGACCGTGACCCGGCAGAGGGGTTTTCTCTGCCGGGAGAGAAAAACCGGGCCGGTATGGATGCGATGCTTCTGGCACCAGCGGGTCAGCCGGTGGCAGAGCTCGGCCGGCAGTAAGATCTCGCGGCACTTGCCCTTGCAGCGGATGCTGGCTTTGTGCCGGCGGACGGCCTCTGCCGTGATGAACTGCAGCTCCGAGACACGGATGCCGGTGGAGCAGATGGTCTCCAGCAGCAGCTGGCTGCGCTTGTTGCCCGTGCTGCGGGCGGCGTTCAGCAGGCGGAAATACTCGGCGCGGGAGAGTTCCCGCCCGGGGTCGGCAAAGATCCTGCGCTGTCGCTTTAAGGGCTTGGCCTTGCCGGCGGGGTTGCCGATGGATTCCTGATAGTCGTTGACGGCAGCCAGCATGGTGTTGACGGTGGCGGGGGTGTAACCCTGCCGCACCAGGCTGTCCCGCCAGGCGGCGACGGTCTCGCGGTCGGGGGTATCCCCTGCCCCGGTGTCGGCAAAAAAGCGGGCGAGGGCTTTGGTGTACTTCTGGATGGTGGCGGGGCTGTACTCCCGGTGGGTCAGCCAACCGGTATATGCGTTCAATCTGTGCTGTTTTTCCATAAGCGGTTTCTCCCTGTCTACAGTTTTCTTTCTATTGTATCCCGCAGCCGCTCTGTCGATCTCCGTTCCTTATAAAAAGGGCAGAATTTCAAACACATGCAGACCGGCGCATGACGGCGAAAAGAAGCTGCCGGAGGAAACCAGCCGACACAATGCGCATCAAATCGACAGAGACATTTTTCGGAATACCTGGTGGCTGGCTGCCGCGATATTGACTTTTGCGTGCGTCCGGGGTATGCTATACGGGATGGGATCTTTGTCCGGACTTACGCCCTGACTTCCTTGGATTTTTGCTTTTCATC
>DVKX01000064.1 GCA_018715805.1 Candidatus Faecousia intestinigallinarum
CTGCTGGCCTGGCTGGGAGCCAGGTCGGCGGGGGGCGGCTTTTTGCTGCGCATGGAGGATCTGGATACCCAGCGCACCGGGGAGGCGTTTGCCCAGGCCATCCGGGAGGATCTGCGCTGGCTGGGTCTGGACTGGGATCAGGAGACGCAGCCTCAGAGCCGGCGGGGGGAGATTTACCGGGAATTTTTTGAAAAGCTGGACGCCCGGGGGCTGTTGTACCCCTGCTACTGCACCCGCAGCCTGCTCCACAGCCCCAATGCCCCCCATTTGTCCGACGGCACCTATGTCTATCCCGGCACCTGCCGGAATCTGACGGACGCCCAACGGGCAAGCAATCACCGGAAGCCCTCCTGGCGCCTCCGCGTGCCGGAGGGGGTGTGGACGCTCCATGACCGGATACAGGGGACGTATACCCAGAATCTGGCTGCGGCGTGCGGGGATTTCGTGCTCCGCCGGGCGGACGGGGTGTATGTATACCAGCTGGCGGTGACGGTGGACGACGGACTGTCCGGGGTCACCCAGGTGGTGCGGGGAGCGGATCTGCTCAGCTCCGCCCCGCGGCAGATGTATTTGCAGGAATTGTTCGGCTTCCCGCACCCGGAGTATGCCCATGTGCCCATGCTCCTGGCTCCGGACGGGCGGCGGCTCAGCAAGCGGGACGGCGACCTGGACATGGGGGCGCTGCGCCGGAGGCTTACGCCGGAGCGCCTGCTGGGGGCGTTGGCCTACAGCGCCGGGCTGCTGGACAGGAACGAGGCCGTCAGCGCCCGGGAGCTTCTGGGGGAATTTTCCTGGGAGAAGGTGCGGAAAGAGGACATCCCCCTGGATGGGGAGACGTTTGCCCGGCTGACGGAGCAGCATGGATAAGGGAAAACTCCCCCTTGCATAATGGCGGGAGATGGCCTATAATAAAATAATTGTACAGGAAAAAGATAAAGGAGGATGTCAATTATGGCACAAAAGCCGGTTCTGGTGGTGCTGGCAGCAGGAATGGGCAGCCGGTATGGCGGACTGAAGCAGATCGACCCGGTGGGAAGCCATGGGGAGGCCATTCTGGACTATTCCCTGTTCGACGCCCACCAGGCGGGATTTGAAACGGCGGTCATCATCATTAAAGAGGCCATCCGGGAGGAGTTTATGGCCACTGTGGGCAAGCGTCTGGAGAAATGCCCCATGGAGATCCGCTATGCCTATCAGGAGATCGGGAAGGGACTGCCGGAGGGCTTTGCCGTCCCTGCGGGGCGCACCAAGCCCTGGGGCACCAGCCACGCGGTGCTGTGCGCCCGGGAGGAGATCGGCGGCGCGCCTTTCGCGGTGATCAACGCGGACGACTACTATGGCAAGGACGCGTTCCGGGTCATTTACAATGCCCTGGCCGGCGCCCGGGACGGAGAAAAGTACCACTATTACATGGTGGGCTATCATCTGGGCAATACCGTCACAGAGCATGGCTCCGTGGCGCGGGGGGTATGCACTGCGGATGCAAAGGGCAACCTGCTCAGCGTGGTGGAGCGCACCCGGATCGAGCAGTACCCCGGCGGCATCCACTTCACCGAGGACGGCGGGGAAACCTGGACGGATCTGCCGGGCGAAACGGTGGTGTCCATGAATTTCTGGGGCTTTACCGAGAGCTTCCTGCCGGAGGCGGCGGCGCGGTTCCCCCGGTTCCTGGCGGAGAGCGTGCCGGACAACCCCTGTAAGGCGGAGTTCTATCTGCCCATGCTGGTGGAGGAGCTGCTGCGGGAAGACCGGGCGGAGGTGACGGTGCTGGAGTCCAAGGACAAGTGGTTCGGCGTCACCTATGCCGCGGACAAGCCCCAGGTGGTGGCGAATCTGGCGGAGATGACCCGGCAGGGAAAGTATCCCCGCGGGCTTTGGGAATAACTGAAAAAGCCAAACGGTTCGCGGCCAAACCCCACAGGGTTTGGCCGCGGCTTCTATTGCGCATTTTCCGCTGGGAACAGCTCCGCCACCGGGGCGAAGGTGTAGCCCGCCGCTTCCCATTTGGTAAGCAGTTCGTCCAAAATTTCCGCGTTGGTCTGGGAGGTGGAGTGGAGCAGCACCACGGCGCCGTTGTGGATCCGGGGCAGCAGCTTGGCAAAAGCCTGCTCTGCCGTGGGCTGGTCGTTATTGTTCCAGTCCACATAGGCCAGGCTCCAGAATACGGTCTTGTACCCCAGCGCCTGCGCCATCTCCAGGTTTTTCTGGCTGTAGATCCCCTGGGGCGGGCGGTAGAATTTGGCCATCTCCTGGCCGGTGACCTCCCGATAGAGCGCCTCCAGATCCGTAAGCTCCTTGGCAAAGGCTTCCTTGTCCGAGAGCTTGCTCATGTCGTAGTGGTGCATGGTGTGGTTGCCCACCGTATGCCCCTCCTCCACCATCCGCCGCACCAGATCGGCGTTTTTTTCTATATAATTCCCCACCAGGAAAAAGGCCGCCGGCACCTGGTGCTTTTTCAGCACGTCCAGAATCTTGGCGGTGCAGCCGTTTTCATAGCCGGCGTCAAAGGTGAGGTAGATCACCTTTTTGCTGGTGTCTCCCAGAAACGCCGCGCCGCAGCGGGCAAGCTCCGCCTGGCTGGCCGGACCGGAGGGGGGCATCCCCTCGGTCTGGAAGCTGAGTCCCCAGGAGCCGGCGGCCACCGCCGGAGGAAACTGCACCAGGATCAGCAGCGCCAGCGCCAGTACCGCCGCCCCCGCCAGCCAGGGATTCCGTTTTCTCATACCCATCCCTCCTCGTCAGGACAGCCTATGCGCCGCCGCCCGGGCATATGCACGCTTTGCTCTTGCATTTCCCTGGGTATTTGCTATAATTATTTTAAGAAAGACAACGAGGAGGGGCGGATATGGCTGAGAAAGCGACGGTTTGCAGAGGATGCCTGCTGGGTCTGGCGGTGGGAGACGCCATGGGGTATCCTGTGGATGGAAAAACCCTGGAGGAGATCCACCGGGACTACGGCCCCGGCGGCCTGATGGGCTACGATCTGGTGAACGGCTATGCGGATGTGACCTCCTATACCCAGCTGGCGGCCTACACCGCCAACGGCCTGCTCATTGCCTCCACCCGGGGGCAGCTCCGGGGGAAAATGGCTCCCTTTGTCCGTTATGTGGCCAAGGCGCAGCAGGAGTGGAGCAAGATCCAGCATATCCGCCGCCTGCCGGAGAGTACCCTGTGCTGGATCAGCCATGTGGAGCAGCTGCGCCGGCGGATGTGCATGGATACCCGGATGCTGGATACGCTGAGGAAGGACGCCCTGGGCACGGTGGAGGAACCTGCCAACGCCTACACCACCCCGGCGGCGCTCACGGCCTCGGTATGCGTGGGGCTGTTCTTCCACCCGGAGCGGATGGCGGTGCCGGAGGTAGGCCGCCTGGGCGCGGAAGTGGTGGCGCTGACCCACGGCGACCCGGGGGCGTTCCTCTCCGGCGCTTGGCTGGCCTATGTGACGGCGGGCGTGGTTCAGGAGGGAGCGCTGCCGCTGCGGGAGCAGTTCCTGCAGGCGGCGGAGGCGGTGGCGGCGCAATTCGGGCGGCACTATCCCCAGGCCTATAAGCTCCGGGAGCAGATCGGCCGGGGGGTGCTTCTGGCGAAAAACGGCCTGCTGACTCCCGAGCGCGCCATGGAGGAGCTGCACTGCGAAACCAGTCCCCAGGTGCTTGCCGGGGCGGTGTATGCCTGCCTGACAGGGGAGGAGGACTTTGACCGAAGCATGATCGTCGCGGTGAACCATTCCGGGCGCTCCTCCGCTGTGGGCGCGGTGACCGGCGCCATTCTAGGGGCAAAGCTGGGGGAGGAAGCGCTGCCGGAATTTTACCTGGAATGTCTGGAGCCGGCGGAGGAACTGCGCACTCTGGCGGAGGATCTGGCGCAGGGCTGCCCCATGGATCTGCGCAGCCGCCTGTTTGATGACGACTGGGATCATAAGTATATCCAGGGCGAGCCGGTGGAGCCGGGCGCCTGGGTGGAATAAGCCGTTGAAGCCTATAAAATGGAAAGGAAGATATGGGAAACCAGATAAGAATTAAGAGAATTGATACATATGACGATAGCAGATTCTCACAGGCGGCGCTTTATCAACACGGCTGCTTTCTGGTCAATGAGATTCCCCATGAGATTACGGTTACATCGGAACAGGAAGCGGTAATTCGTGGGGCAGCTCTTTGGGCTTATCCTGCATTGATCGAGGAATTTCGATTTTACGCGCCCCATATCGCTTGCTTTTACAATGAACAGGGCGGCAAGATAGCAGAATATCCCCGCGTACAGCGTATTCGTTTGCGTTTGGAGGAAATACAGCCGTCGCAATTCTATGTGGACAAGGACAAGCTGGCTGCCGTCCGTACTTTCATTCACAGGGCGGACGACATTATTGTTCCTGTACTGCCCGCGCAAGGGAAATACATTTCGCTGGACGGGCACACACGGCTGTTCTACGCGGTTTCCATGGGGTGGGATCGTGTTGGCGCCGTGATAGGTACCGCTGGCGAATGGGCATATCAATTTGCGGACGAAGCCAAACGTCGAGGCATTACGGCGCCAAAGGATTTATTGCTTGTGAGCCACGAGGAATACGAAGAAAAATGGAATCGGTTTTGCGATAGATTCTTTGAATAGTTTTACAGATACGCCGCTTGTAAGGCGGTTTATGCAGAAGCAGCCACAAGGCAGAAGCGCACACGGAAGATTCCTATGGAATATGGCCTTGCTGGCGGCGTGCCCATAAACGGAGGAAAGAAAAACAGGCATGACCGAAATCATGCCTGTTCCCCAAAATTTGCAGAATACTGTTTTGCCGCCGAGCATTTACGCTCGGCTTTTTTATTGTTGAATCAGCCCTCGCTGCGCATCTGGGCGAAGCACTCGCTGCAGTACACAGGACGGTCGGATTTCGGCTCAAAGGGCACCTTCGCCTCGCCGCCGCAGCGGGCGCAGGTAGCGGTAAAGAATTCCCGGGGGCCGCGGGCGCTGTTCTTGCGGGCGTCGCGGCAGGCCTTGCAGCGCTGGGGCTCGTTCTGGAAGCCGCGCTCGGCGTAGAATTCCTGCTCACCGGCGGTGAAAATGAATTCCTTGCCGCACTCTTTGCAAACTAAAGTCTTGTCTTCGTACATGGATGTTACCTCTCTTTGGTTAGTTGATCGCCCCGTGAAATCTACCTGAAAACCGGAAATTAACGCAGGGACATATTCGGCAGTTCCTGCCATCGGATAAATTATAGACATTTTCGGAGTTTTTGTCAATGGTCTATGAAAATTTTTCCGGAGAAAAACGAAGGTTTATGCAAAATTCCAGTAGCGCCTTACAGATCCAGCTGCATCTGCCCGTCTTGCGGGGCGGCGGGGCAGGGGATATGCAGGTGCTGATAGGCCAGGGTGGTGGCGCACCGCCCCCGGGGGGTGCGGGTAAGGAAGCCCAGCTGCATCAGGTACGGCTCGTACACATCCTCTAAGGTGACGGCCTCCTCGCCGATGGTGGCCGCCAGGGTGTCCAGACCCACGGGACCGCCGCCATAATTGCGGATGATGGCGGTGAGCATCCGCCGGTCGATGTTGTCCAGCCCCAGCTGATCCACCTCCAGCCGCTGCAAGGCCAGCTCCGCAGCGCCCTTCGTGATAACGCCGTCTCCCATCACCTGGGCGAAATCCCGCACCCGGCGGAGAAAGCGGTTGGCGATCCGGGGAGTTCCCCGGCTGCGGGAGGCGATCTCCATGGCGCCCTCCGGGGCGATCTCCATGCCCAAAATGGCGGCGGAACGGGCGACAATGCGGGAAAGCTCCTCCGGGGTGTACAGCTCCAGCCGCAGGCTTACCCCGAAGCGATCCCGCAGGGGCGCGGAAAGCTGTCCTGCCCGGGTGGTGGCGCCCACCAGGGTGAATTTGGGCAGATCCAGACGAATGGAGTTGGCGCTGGGGCCTTTGCCCACAATGATGTCAATGGCAAAATCCTCCATAGCCGGGTAGAGGATCTCCTCCACCACCCGGTTCAGCCGGTGGATCTCATCGATGAAAAGAATGTCCCCGGGGTTCAGGTTGGTGAGCAGCGCCGCCAGATCCCCGGGTTTCTCAATGGCGGGGCCGGAGGTGATGCGGATGTTCACCCCCATCTCGTTGGCGATGACCCCCGCCAGGGTGGTTTTGCCCAGGCCGGGGGGGCCGTAGAGCAGGGTATGATCCAGGGGCTCGTTGCGCCGGCGGGCGGCTTCGATATAGATGGAGAGATTTCCCTTGGCTTTTTCCTGACCGGTGTAATCCGAGAGCAGCTTTGGCCGCAGGCCGATCTCCCCGGCGTCCTGGGGAGAGAAAGTGGGGGAAATGATGGGGCTGACGTCCAGCTCCTGGGAAAATTCTAAACTCATAGCGACCTCGCTTCCAATATCAGAGTTTCATGACCATGGCGCGCAGGGCGTAGCGCACCATCTCCTCGGTGGTGGCAGTGCTGTCCACGCCCTTTAGGGCGGCGGCGATCTCGCTGGGGGAATAGCCCAGCTCCTGCAGCGCCGCGCTGGCCAGGGCAGCGGCGCTGTCGGCGGCGGGGAAAGCGGTATTCGCCGGGGCGGAGAAATCCAGCTCCATACCGCTGCCCCCCAGCTTGTCCTTCAGCTCCAGGATGATCCGCTGCGCCAGCTTCTTGCCCACCCCCTGCGCGGCGGTGAGCATTTTTTCATCCCCGGTCATCACAGCCAGGGTGAAGTTCTGGGGGCCGCCGGCGGAGAGAATGGCCAGGGCGGCCTTGGGGCCGACGCCGTTGACGCCGGTGAGCAGGTTAAAGCAGCGCTGCTCCTCCCGGCTGGAAAAGCCGTAGAGGTCGTAGGCGTCCTCCCGGATGGACTCGGTGACATACAGCCGGGCAGGCTGATTCAGCTTCAGCTGGGCGACGGTATAGGCGGTGACGCGGCAGCCGTAGCCCACGCCGCCGCAGTCGATGACGGCCAGGCCTGGCTCTAAGAGAGTCACCGATCCGGAAACATAGTAAAGCATGGGAATCCTCCTTGATGGTATGGTCAGCGGCTCGGCCGGGCGTTCTGCGCCTGGGCGCGGGCAATGAGGGAGGTGCTGGAGCGGGCGTGGCACAATGCGATGGCAATGGCGTCCGCCGCGTCGTCCGGCTTGGGCAGGGCGTCCAGATGGAGCAGCCGCCGGGTCATATCCTGTACCTGGCGCTTGGTGGCGCTGCCGTAGCCCACCACGGACTGCTTCACCTGCATGGGCTTGTAGGGAAATACCGGCAGCCCCGCCTGACGGATGGCCAGCAGAATGACCCCCCGGCTCTGCGCCACCCCGATGCCGGTGGTGACGTTGTGCCCGAAAAATAATTCCTCAATCGCCACAGCCTCCGGCTGCGCCAGCGCCAAAAGCCGGCGCATATCCTCGTAGATCATCTCCAGCCGGGCGGAAAAATCCGCGCCCGCCGGGGTGGTGATGACCCCGCAGCGCAGCAGCCGGTTCTCCCCCCGGGCGGCTTCGATCAGGCCGAAGCCGGTGAGGCCGTAGCCTGGGTCAATTCCTAAAATACGCATGGCCGCGCCTCACAGAAACATCCGGCCGTAGTAAATGGCCAGCAGGATCAGAAAGACGGCCAGCAGAAGCCGCGCGCCCCACACCTGCCACCAGGGGCGGGGGACATAGCGCTCCTGTTCCTCTTCCAAATTGGGCTTTTGTTCCATTTCCATTGCATCCACCTCTTTCCCTTTATGATAGCACATTTGTTTTGGAATTCCTACCTCTTTCCCGGAAAAATTCTTGGATGAATTTTAGTGTCCCGGAAATACTAGGGAAAAGGCGGTGAACAAGTGGAAGAATTTCATTGTAAAACAAGGATTATCTCCGGCATGGGCGCCATTGCGGCGCTGGGGGAACTGAAGGCGAAGCGGGTATTCCTGGTGGCAGACCCCTTCTTTCGGGACAACGGCATGGCGGAGAAGGTGCTTTCCGCCGCCCGGGCGGAGAGCAGCGAGATATTCAGCCGGATTTCCCCAGACCCCACGGTGGAGCTGGCGGCGGAGGGAACGGCGCTGGTGCGGGCGTTTCAGCCGGACTGGATCATTGCCCTGGGCGGCGGCAGCGCCATGGACTGCGCCAAGGCCATGGCGCATTTTTCCGGGGTAGAGGCAAAGCTGGCGGCTATCCCCACCACTTCCGGCTCCGGTTCGGAGGTGACGGATTTTGCCATCCTCACCCATCAGCAGGTGAAGTATCCCCTGGTGGACAAGCGGTTAACGCCGGATGTGGCCATCCTGGACGGTGCGCTGCTGGAAAAGCTGCCTCGAAGCCTGGTGGCAGAGGGGGGCTTCGATCTCATCAGTCACTGTCTGGAGGCCTACGCGGCGAAAAACAGCGGCGCCATCAGCGACTGCCTGGCGGAGGAGGCCTTTCGCACGGCCTATGCCAATCTGCCCGCGTCCTTCGCGGGAAACACCCAGGTGCGCCTGGACGTGCACATGGCGGCCACCATGGCGGCCATGGCCTTTTCCCAGGCGGGGCTGGGTCTGTGCCATGCCATGGCGCACAGCCTGGGCGGCGCGTTCCATGTATCCCACGGAAAGCTGAACGCCATCCTCCTGCCGGCGGTGATCGGCCTGAACGCCCACGCGGCGGCGGGAAAATACGCCGCCATGGCGCGGGCGGCGGGGCTGGGGGGCAGCGGAGACGCCATCGGTCTGCGGAATCTGAAAAACGGCCTGATACGGCTGCGGCGGGACTTGGGGCTGCCCGCCACGCTGACCCAGGCGGGCATCTCCGAGGGGCAGCTCTGGCAGAAGATGGACAGCATCGTGGAGGCCGCGCTGGCGGATCCCTGCTGTCAAAGCAATCCGCTGACCCCGGAGGCGTTTATGGTGCGGCGCATCCTGGAGGAAGTTACGAAATAGGGGGAGACTATGAAGCTAAAAACCATGCTGTCCGGAAAGACCTATGCTTTCCGGGATCTGAAAGACGTGCTGGCGAAAGCCAATGAAGAAAAGACCGGCGACAAGCTGGCGGGGCTGGCGGCGGAAAGCGCCCAGGAGCGGGTGGCCGCCAAGGTGGTGCTCTCCGCTGTGACCCTGGGGGATCTGCGGGAGAATCCGGCGGTTCCCTACGAGCAGGACGAGGTGACCCGGATCATCCAGGATGACGTAAGCGAGCCGGTGTACCGGAAAATCCGCAACTGGACGGTGAGCGATCTGCGGGAGTGGATACTCTCCGAAACCACCACGCCGGACGACATCCGCAAGCTGAGCCGGGGACTGACCAGCGAAATGGTGGCGGCGGTGGCCAAGCTGATGAGCAACCTGGATCTCATCTATGCCGCCCAGAAGATTCCCGTCACCGCCCACTGCAACACCACCATCGGTCTGCCGGGAACGCTGTCCTGCCGCCTGCAGCCCAACCATACCCTGGACGACCCGGAGGGGGTCACTGCCTCCGTACTGGAGGGGCTGAGCTTCGGCGCAGGAGATGCGGTGCTGGGGCTGAACCCGGTGACGGATTCCCCGGAGCAGGTGGGAAAGATCCTGCGGCGGCTGGACGAGATCAAGGAGCACTGGCGCGTGCCTACGCAGATCTGCGTCCTGGCGCACATCACCGCCCAGATCCGGGCGGTGGAGGCGGGGGCGCCTGCGGATCTCATTTTCCAGTCCATCGCCGGCAGTCAGAAGGGCAACGAGGCCTTCGGCTTCTCTGCGGAGACGGTGCGGCAGGCGCAGGCGCTGCTCCACAGCCAGGGAACGGCGGAAGGACCCAACGTACTCTACTTTGAAACGGGGCAGGGCTCGGAGCTGTCCAGCGACGCCCATTTCGACACGGATCAGGTGACCATGGAAGCCCGGTGCTATGGCTTTGCCAAGCATTTCTCCCCGTTCCTGGTGAACACGGTGGTGGGCTTTATCGGGCCGGAGTATCTGTATGACGCCCGGCAGGTCACCCGAGCGGGGCTGGAGGATCACTTTATGGGCAAGCTGTCCGGGGTGTCCATGGGCTGCGACTGCTGCTATACCAACCATATGAAAGCCGATCAGAACGACAACGAAAATCTGGCGGCGCTGCTGACCCTGGCGGGGTGCAACTATATCATGGGCGTGCCCCATGGAGACGACATCATGCTCAATTATCAGTCCACAGGCTACCGGGAGACCGCCGCTCTGCGGGAGATCACCGGCAAAACCGCCATCCCGGAGTTCCAGCGGTGGCTGGAGAAGATGGGCTTCGTGGAAAACGGGAAGCTCACCGCCAAGGCCGGCGACGGCTCCAGCCTGCTCTTTTAAGGAGGGAACGCTATGAATCAGGAAACACTGGCGTCCATGGTGGCGCAGATCCTGCGGGAAATGGGGCCGGAACCGCAGGTGAAGGGGAGCGAATATTACCCCACTACCCCCGGCCCTCAGCTGCCGGATACCCACTACCACGACGGGGATTTCGTGGAGGATATTACCAAGCTGGATTTGCGCAGGCTCTACCTCACGGAAAATCCGGCCAATAAAGAGGGATTCCTGGCGCTGAAGGCCAAGACCCCCGCCCGGCTGGCCTGCGGCAAGGCAGGAGCGCGGTACAAGACCTTGACCATGCTCCGCTTCCGGGCGGATCACGCGGCGGCGCAGGACTCCGTATTTTCCCAGGTGCCGGAGGATTTCGCCGAAAAGCACGGCTTTGTTCCGGTGCAGACCCGCTGCGGCGACAAAGAGACGTATCTGACCCGGCCGGATCTGGGGCGTACTTTTGACCAGGAGAACGCCGGGAAGATCCGCGCTGCTGCGGGCAGCGCCCCCCAGGTGCTGCTGGTGGTGGGGGATGGGCTTTCCTCCGCCGCCATCCTGGCCAACGCGGCGCCGTGTTTGCAGGCCATCCAGGAGGGGCTGCGCCGGCAGGGTATCCCCACTGGGCAGCCCATCTTCGTGCGTTACTGCCGGGTGGGCGCCGGCGACGCCATGGGAGACATTACCGGGTGCCAGCTGGTGTGTATGCTGGTGGGAGAGCGCCCGGGACTGGTAACGGATAAGAGTATGTCCGCCTATATCACCTACGCTCCCCGGACGGGCATCCCGGAATCCAGCCGCACCGTGGTGTCCAACATCCACGACCAGGGGCTGCCGGCGGCGGAAGCCGGACAGCAGATCGCGGAGCTGATCCGGCGGATGCTCCGGGAGAAGGCCTCAGGCATCGCGCTGCAAATGCGGGAGAAGGCATGATCCCGGTAAATGTGCTGGCGCTGCGGTATTTGCCCAACGCCGATCCGGCGCTGTGCCGGGCGCTGGGTGCACCGGAGGAGAATCA
This sequence comes from Candidatus Faecousia intestinigallinarum, assembly GCA_018715805.1. Classification (GTDB taxonomy): domain Bacteria; phylum Bacillota; class Clostridia; order Oscillospirales; family Oscillospiraceae; genus Faecousia; species Faecousia intestinigallinarum. The sequence continues at coordinate 11,244 of DVKX01000064.1, forward strand.
TTGTCTGGGGCTGCTGTCCACGGACTGTGACGACGCCACCTATATCGCTCTGGACGCGGCCACCAAGGCGGCCCAGGTGCAGGTCAGCTATGCCCGCAGTCTCTATGCCGGGGCGGCCAACGCCACTACCCCCTACGCCGGAGAAGTCATCGGCGTGCTCTCCGGTCAGACGCCCGGGGCGGTGCGGAGCGGTATGGCCGCGGCGCTGGAGCTGCTTTCCCAGGTGGGCTTCCAGGATGCAGCGGGGGTGGCCTATCTGGCGCATACCGTAAGCAGCGTTGGCTCTTTCCTGGCGCGGGAAGCGGGCGTGGCGGAGGGAACGGCGCTGGCTTACCTGATCGCTCCGCCCCTGGAGGCGTTGTATGGCCTGGACGCCGCCCTGAAGGCGGCGGAGGTAGAACTGAAAAAATGCTACGCGCCCCCCAGTGAGACGAATTTTGGAGGCGGGCTGCTCTCCGGCGCCCAGTCTGCCTGTGATGCGGCGCGGGACGCCTTCGCTCAGGCGGTGGAGGAAATCGCCCGGCGTCCCCGGGAGGCGTAAGGAGGAATTATGGAACTGGACAAGGACTTATTATCCCGCCAGGAGGCGAGAAACCTGGCGGCCAAGGCGAAAAAGGCGCAGCTGCGCCTGCGGACATTTTCTCAGGAGCAGCTGGACAAAATCGCCCGGGCGGTGGCGGAGGCTATGGAACGCGCCGCCCGGGAGCTGGCGGAGATGGCCGTAGCGGAGACAGGCTTCGGCAATGCCGAGGATAAGGTGCAGAAGAACCTCTTTGGCTCCCGCACGGTGTGGAACGCGGTGGCGGATATGAAGACGGTGGGCGTATTAAAGGAAGACGCCCAGGAAAAGCTATGGGAGATCGGCGTGCCGGTGGGGGTCGTCGCGGCCATCGTGCCCAGCACCAACCCCACCTCCACCGTGGCCTATAAAGCCATCATTTCCCTGAAGGCGGGCAACAGCGTGGTGTTTTCTCCCCACCCCAAGGCGCTGCGCTGTACGCTGCGGGCGGCGGAGATCGCGGCGCAGGCGGCGGAGGCCGCCGGCGCGCCGGCAGGAAGCGTGGGCTGCCTGACCCTGGCTTCCCTGGCAGGCTGCCAGGAGCTGATGGGGGCGAAGGATGTGAACCTGATCCTGGCCACCGGCGGCCCGGCCATGGTGAAAGCCGCCTACTCCTCGGGAAAGCCCGCCATTGGCGTGGGCGCAGGGAACGGCCCGGCCTATATCCACCACAGCGCGGATATTCCCCACGCCCTTGCCTGCATCCGCCGCTCCAAGAGCTTTGACTACGGCACCATCTGCGCCTCGGAGCAGAGCATCATTGTGGAAAAGGACATGGAGCAGGCGGTGCTCGCCGAGGGGAAGCGCCAGGGTTTCTATTTTATGTCAACCGAGGAGGCGGGGAAGCTGGCGAAGCTGCTCTTTCGCCCCAACGGTACGCTGAACCCGGAGATCGTGGGAAAACCTGCGGCAATGCTGGCGGAAAAAGCGGGCTTTTCCGTTCCGGCGGGTACGGCGGTGCTGGTGGCCAGGGAGCAGGAAGCGGGTCCCACCCGGCCCTACTCCATGGAGAAGCTGTGTCCGGTGCTGGCCTTCTTTGTAATGGAGAGCGAGCAGGCGGTGCTGGAGAAGGCGGTGGAGGTGCTCACCCACGAGGGAGCGGGTCACACCTTCTCCATCCATGCCAGGGAGGAGGGGGTCATCCGGCGCTTCGCCCTGGAAATCCCGGTGTCCCGGTTCCTGGTGAATACCCCCTCGGCGCTGGGGGGCATCGGAAAAACCACGGCGCTGTTCCCAGCCATGACCCTGGGGTGCGGCGCGGTGGGCGGCAGCGCCTCGTCCAACAATATTTCCCCCAGAGATCTCATGGACATCCGCCGGGTGGCCTGGGATCGGGAGGAAACGCAAACATTCGCCACCCAGGCGGACGCGCGTCTGGTGGAGATAGTCACAGCCAGAATCATGGAACGGCTGCAAACACGAAAGGATGAACGATAATGAACACGAACGCATTGGGTATGATTGAAACAAAGGGTCTGGTGGGCGCCATTGAAGCGGCGGACGCCATGGTGAAGTCCGCCAACGTGCAGCTGGTGGGCAAGGAGCAGGTAGGCGGCGGCCTGGTCACTGTGATGGTGCGGGGCGACGTGGGCGCGGTAAAGGCCGCCACCGACGCCGGCGCGGCGGCAGCGGAAAAGGTGGGAGAGCTGATCTCCGTCCATGTGATCGCCCGCCCCCATACGGAGGTGGACGCGATTCTGCCCGGCGGCCGCCTGGGCAAGCCCCAGAGCGCCGGACAGGAGCAGTAAGCCGCGGCGGACAGCGAAGCGGCGGTTAGGAGGGCGCGTATGGAACAAACAATACTGGAGGCGCTGACCCGGGCGGTGATGGCGCGGCTGTTCGTCCCCCTGGAGGCGTCGGGACGGCACGTCCATGTGACGAAGGAGCAGGCGCTGCGGCTGTTCGGGCATCCCCTGACCCCCCAACGTCCCCTGTCCCAGCCGGGACAGTATCTGGCCAACGAGCGGCTCACGGTGGCGGGTCCTAAGGGGGAACTGCGCCATGTAGCCGTCCTTGGCCCGGAACGGCGGGAAGCCCAGGTGGAGATTTCCCTCACCGATGGGCGGGAACTGGGCATCGCGCCGCCGGTGCGCCTATCCGGTGATGTGGCGGATACCCCCGGCGCGACGCTGGTGGGGCCGGCAGGCAGCGTAAGCCTGCGGCGGGGCGTTATCGCCGCCCGGCGGCACATCCACATGACGCCGGAGGACGCTGCCCGCTATGGCCTGGGGGACAAGCAGGTGATCCAGCTGCGGGTGGACACCCAGCGGCCGCTGATCTTTGACGATGTGGTGGTGCGGGTCAGCCCGGATTTTGCCACGGCGGTGCATCTGGACTATGACGAGGCCAATGCCTGCGGCTTTCAAAAGGGCGATGTGGGGAGGATTTTGGTATGAGGCGGGCGCTGCTGCTGGGCAGGGAGCCGCCGGTATCCCTGGCGTACGGCTATGTGGACGAAGCCCCCTATGAGGCGGTGGTCGTCGGCTCGCTGGAGCTGGGGGAGCTGCTGCACTTCCGGGAGGAACGGGTGCTCTCCGCGCTCGCCCAGGGGCTTCCGGTGGTGCTCTATACGCCGGGGCTGCCCACGCCGGGGAAGAACCGTGCCCTGGCGGCTTCCCTGGCGGCGGCGCAGCGGGAACTGAAAAGCTGGGGCGTCGTGTTTACCGACGGCTCCCAGCGCCGGCTCATCACCGCCGAGCAGGCGCGGCTGCTGCGGCAGGAAGGAAAACAGCCTGGGCCGGGGGCAGTGCTGACTCCGCTGGCCAGGGAAATACTGGAGGGATAGTATGAAGATCGGAACGGTAACAGGCGTGGTGTGGGCCACGCGGAAGGCGGCGTGCCTCTCCGGGCAGACGTTTCTGGTGGTGCGCACGGAGGCGGACGAGCTGGTGGCGGCAGACCAGGTGGGCGCCGGCACGGGAGACAGAGTGCTGCTGGCCACCGGCACGGTGGCCTCCCGCTACTGCATGGACGCCCCGGTGGACGCTGCGGTGGTGGCGATTTTAGATCCGGAGGGCAAGCATGGACGCCCATGAGCTGCTGGTGGCCATCATGGCGGTGTTCGCGGCGCTGGGCGCGCTGGATCGGATCTTCGGCAGCAAGCTGGGGCTGGGAAAGCAGTTTGAGGAGGGTATCCTCTCCATGGGCGCTTTGGCCATGGCCATGGTAGGTACCATTGCCCTGTCGCCGGTGCTGGCGGCGGTGCTGAAGCCCCTGGTGGTGCCGGTATTCCGCTTCTTGGGCGCCGACCCCGCCATGTTCGCCGGGACAATATTGGCCTGCGATATGGGCGGCGCTTCCCTGGCGCGGGAGATGAGCCAGAGCCGGGAGGCGGCGCTGCTGGGGGGCATTCTCACCGGCTCCATGCTGGGCGCCACCGTGGTGTTCACCATTCCGGTGGCGCTGGGCATTCTCACCGAGGAGGATCGCCCCTATCTGGCGCAGGGCGTCCTGGCGGGGGTGGTCACCATTCCGCTGGGCATTCTGGCAGGGGGCGTCACCGCCGGGTTCCCCCTGGGCATGGTGCTGCGCAATCTCATTCCCATCGTGCTCATCGCCGCGGCCATCGCCCTGGGACTGTGGAAAGCGGAAAAGGCCATGATCCGGGGCTTTGCCGCCTTTGGCAAAGGGGTGGTGGCGGTAATCACCGCCGGACTGGCCGCCGCCATTGTGGAGAGCCTCACGGGGCTTGTCCTGATTCCCGGCATGGCGCCTATTGAGGAGGGGTTCCTGACGGTGGGCGCCATTGCCATTGTGCTGGCCGGGGCGTTTCCGCTGGTGTATGTACTGACCCGGCTGCTGCGCAAGCCCCTCTACCGCCTGGGCAGGCTTCTGGGCATCAACGAAAAGGCGGCGGGAGGACTGGTGGCCAGTCTGGCCAATTCCATCGCCGCTTTCGGCATGGTGAAGGATATGGATTGCCGGGGCAAGGTCATCAATATCGCCTTCGCCGTGTCCGGCGCGTTTGTATTTGGCGATCACCTGGGCTTTACCGCCGGGTTCGCCCCGGAGATGCTGCCCGCCATGATTGTGGGAAAGCTGGTGGGAGGCGTCAGCGCCGTGGCGGCGGCCTGGTGGATGACCCGGAAAAAACAGCCTTGACAAGCCCCCGGCGCTGGGCTATAATGGCCGTACAATGGAAAAAGGCTGGGAAGAGGAGAGTACGCTGTGTCCGCCCGGAAAGAGAGCCCCGGCAGGTGGAAGGGGGCGCGGGAAGGGCAGCGGAACATGGCCTCGGAGCTGGCGGGTCGATAGGTAGGCTCGTCCGGGTGCGCCCGTCACCGCGCCAACGAGGCGGCGCAAGGCGCGAAACAAGGTGGTACCGCGTCAATTTTGTCGCCCTTGAGAGATTCTCAAGGGCGGTTTTCATCGTTTTAGGAGGTATTTTTATGTGTGAACGATGCAAGGGGAAGTATTATATCACGACTCCCATTTATTATCCCTCGGACAAGCTGCATATCGGCCACACCTACTGCACCGTGGCCACCGACGCCATGGCGCGCTATAAGCGCCTGCAGGGCTATGACGTGATGTTCCTCACGGGCACGGACGAGCACGGGCAGAAGATCGAGGACAAGGCCAAGGAGGCGGGGGTCACGCCCCAGCAGTTTGTGGACAACATCGTGCTGGGAGAGCGGGGCGTGCTGGATCTGTGGAAGCTGATGAACATTTCCAACAACCGCTTTATCCGCACCACCGACGACTACCATGTGGCGGCTGTCCAGAAAATTTTCCGGAAGATGTATGAAAAGGGCGACATTTATAAGGGCACCTACAAGGGAAAATATTGCAAGCCCTGCGAGAGCTTCTGGACCGAGAGCCAGCTGGTGGACGGGAAATGCCCCGACTGCGGCCGGGAGGTGCAGGACGCGGAGGAGGAAGCCTATTTCTTCCGCCTGAGCAAGTATGCCGGACGGGTGCGGGATCTGCTGGTGAACACCGATTTCCTGGAACCCCGCAGCCGGGTGAACGAGATGGTGAACAACTTCATCGACCCGGGTCTGGAGGATTTGTGCGTCAGCCGCACCAGCTTCACCTGGGGCGTGCCGGTGGACTTCGATCCGGGGCACGTGGTGTATGTGTGGATCGACGCGCTGTTCAACTATATGACCGCCCTGGGCTATTGCAACGACCGCTATGACGACCTGGATAAATTCTGGCCGGCGGACGTGCACTTTGTGGGCAAGGAGATCGTCCGCTTCCATTCCATCATCTGGCCTGCCCTGCTCATGAGCATGGAACTGCCCCTCCCCAAGAAGGTCTACGGCCACGGCTGGCTGCTGCTGGACGGGGGAAAGATGAGCAAGTCCAAGGGCAACGTGGTGGATCCCTATATCCTGGCGGAGCGCTTCGGGGTGGACGCCCTGCGCTTTTTCCTGCTGCGCTCGTTCCCCTTCGGCTCCGACGGGAATTTCTCCAATGAGCTGCTGATTTCCACCATCAATACCGATCTGGCCAACGACCTGGGCAACCTGGTGTCCCGCACCATCGCCATGGCGCAGAAGTATTTCGGCGCGGCGCTGCCGGAGACACAGCAGGAGGACGAAAGCCTGGACGCGCCCCTGGTGACTTTGGCTTCCCAGCTGCGGGATAAGTATGAGGCGCAGATGGAAAAATATGCTTTCCAGAACGCTTTGGCGGAGATATTTAAGGTGATCTCCCGCGCCAATAAGTACATTGACGAGAACGCGCCCTGGGTGCTGGCCAAGGCGGAGGAGAACCGTCCCCGACTGGCGCGGGTGCTCTATAACCTGCTGGAGACGGTGCGCATCTGCGGAGGACTGCTCACCCCCTTTATGCCCGCCACTTCCAGCGAGATCGCCCGCCGGCTGGGCGGCGCGGCCATGGACTGGGACAGCCTGAACCGCTTCGGCCTGCTGCCTGCCAATGTGGCTGCTGTGGCTGGCCCGGCGCTGTTCCCCCGCATCGATATGGAAAAGGAACTGGCGGCCCTGGAGGAGCTGAGCAAGCCGGAGGAAGCGCCCCTGGAGATCGAGCCGTACAGCCAGGAGCAGGTGGATTTCGACGCTTTCTGCAAAAATGACCTCCGTGCGGTGAAGGTGAAGGACTGCCAGAAGGTGAAAAAGAGCGACAAGCTCCTCTGCTTTACCCTGGACGACGGCACCGGAAAAGACCGGCAAATCCTGTCCGGCATTGCCAAATACTACCAGCCTCAGGAGCTTATCGGCAAAACGCTGGTGGCCATCGTGAACCTGCCGCCTCGGAAGATGATGGGACGGGAGAGCCAGGGGATGCTGCTCAGCGCCGTCCACACGGAGAAGGGACAGGAGAAGCTGCAGCTGCTGATGGTCAGCGATGAGATCCCCGCCGGGGCGAAGCTGTGCTGAAGGCCGCCGCGAAAACCCCGTGGAATTTGGCGGAATGACCCGGCGCGGAACCGCTCCAGAAGGTGCGGCCAGCACAAAAGCCTCTTGGTAGGGCTGTATTCCGTTTGATGCGCACTGGCGCGGCATCAGCCGCGCCAGTGCATGCTGTTTCTGATTGATATAGAATGGGAGGAAGGCATGGCCGTTGGCGGAAATGCCCGCCAATGGAAGCCGCAAAAATATTTTCTGTTTTAATCTTTCTTTAATTTTCATGGGATATACTTCCGGTACAGTCACAATAAAAATTTCGACGGAAAGAAGGTTTTACTATGAAATCTGAGTTTTTGAAGAAACTGAACGCCAAGGTCATTGCCCTGGTGGCAGCCGCCGTGGTTATTGTAGCCGGCGGAGGTGCAGCTATCGCATTGGCCGCAACCGCAAACGCCCCCAAAACGCCGGAAATCAGTGAGCGGGAGGCAAAAGCTGCGGTGTTTTCCCATGCAGGGATCACCGAGGACGACGTGCTTTCCCTCCAAATCGACAAAGGTACGGAAGACGGTCTGCCGGTTTATGAAATAGATTTTAAGACCGCAGAAAAGCGTTACGACTATGACATTGTAAGAAGCACCGGGGAAATCCTTCACGCTGCTTATGATGTTCTTGGCGGGGAAAGCGTTCCGGAAAAGGCGGAGGCCAATTCCGCCCCTGCTGAGGAATCTCCGGCTTCCGCCACGGAAGCGGCAACGACGCCGGCTCCATCGTCTCAGAGCACAGACGCCAATCCCAACAGCGCCTCCGCCATCACAGAGGAGCAGGCAAAAAGCATTGCGCTGAAGGACGCCGGCGTGGCGGAGAGCGATGCCCAGTTTCTCTGGGTGGAAAAGGACTATGAAGACGGCCGCGCCGTTTACGATGTGGAGTTCTACGCCGATGGAACGGAATACGACTATGAGATCGATTGTTCTACCGGCGAGATCATCAGTTCCGATTTCGACATGGAACGCTATTATCCCAACACGGAAAACAGCGGAACGATCATCTCGGCTGACCAGGCGCGCGATATTGCCTTAGCAAAGGTTCCTGGCGCCACCGAAAAGGATATTCGCATCCATCTGGATCGCGATGACGGTTATCAAATTTATGAAGGCGAAATTTATTACGACCGCATGGAGTATGAATTTGAGATCGATGCGCTCACCGGCACGGTGATCGCGTGGAGCGCGGAGCGCTGGGATTCGCCTTCCTGACAGGCATCGGCATGACAAGCGCCCGCAGTCAATTTGCTGCGGGCGCCTGTTGATTATGGAAAGGTGGAAAATCCTGTTTCCGTATGGTATACTGATCAGAGAAAAGGCAGAATATCCTGTCTCTATGGGGCATAGCAATGGAAAGGCGGGGATTCCATGAGAATCTTAATTGCGGAAGATGAGCGAGACTTAAACCAGTTGATAAAAAAGCGCCTTAAGGACAGCGGATACAGCGTAGACGCCTGTTTCGATGGCGAGGAGGTTTTCGAGTATCTTTTATGTGCGGAATACGACGCACTGATTTTGGATATTATGATGCCCAAAAAGGACGGCATCCGCGTTTTGCGGGAACTGCGGAACGAAGGCAACACGGTGCCGGTGCTTTTGCTGACGGCAAGGGATAGCATAGGAGACCGGGTGACAGGTCTGGACGCCGGCGCAGACGACTATTTAATAAAGCCCTTTGCCTTTGAAGAGCTGCTGGCGCGGCTGCGGGTTCTGCTGAGAAAGCCGGTGACAGAGAAAAGCAATGTGCTGAGGGTGGCGGATTTGTCTGTGTATCTAGATACGCGGCGGGTCTTTCGCGGTAAAAAGGAAATTCAGCTTTCCTCCAAGGAATACGCGCTGCTTCACTATATGATGCAAAACGCAGGGATCGTGCTGAACCGCGACAAGCTGGAACAGCATGTATGGGACTATGATTTCTCGGGCGGCTCCAACGTCATTGACGTATATATCCGGTATCTGCGTAAAAAGATAGACGAAGGGTACGACAAAAAACTCATCCATACCGTCCGGGGGCATGGATATGTATTAAAGGATGCGGAGCCGTGAAAAAGATGACGCTGAAAAGCAGACTGGTGCTGCTGCATACGGGGCTGACGGCATTCGTTGTGTGTGCTGTCCTTGCGCTGCTGTTTTCCATCAGCTCCCGTCAAATTCTCGCCAACGTAGAAAATATGCTGGAAGAACGTGTCGCGGGAACGGTTGAGGACATTGCGTATGAGAATGGACGTCTGGACTTTGACTCCGACCTGATGACCTTAGAGCACGGGGTCTATCTCTCCGTCTATGATAAAAATAGCTTCGACCTGCTCTATGGAAGGATTCCCTATGGTTTTGCCTATGATCTTCCCTTTTCAAACGGGAATCTCAGAAAGGTCGCCGCAGGAGAAAAGGATTATTATGTCTTTGACATGGAACAGAATATAGAGGATCAATGCGCCGTGCTTGTCCGGGGGATCGTCTCCATCAGCGATGCCGAACAGGATTTCCGGTATACAATGTATCTGGCGCTCATTCTGTTTCCGCTGCTGATTTTTCTGACGGCTGTCTGCGGATACCTGCTTAGCCGGCGGGCGCTTTATCCTGTGGCGAAAATTACAAAGACCGTGCAGGATATTCAACAGGAAAAGGATTTATCGAAACGGATTCATCTTGGCGATGGAAGCGACGAAATTTATACGCTTGCGAAAACCTTTGACGAGCTGCTGGGCACGATTGACGCCGGTATGCAGCGGGAAAAGCAATTCACCAGCGATGTCGCCCACGAGCTGCGAACGCCCGTCAGCGTCGTGCTGATGCAATGCGAGGAACTGCTGCAGGGCGGCCGTCTGGAGGAAGAAAGCCGCCGGGGCGTTTCCCTGATTCATCGGAAAGTCAAAGGCATATCCGATATGATCTCTCAGCTCCTGCTGTTGTCCAGAGCAGACCAGGGACGGGAAAGAATAAACCTGGAACAGGTGGATCTCAGCGAACTCGCCGAAATGGTAGCGGAAGAATTTGCCGAGATTGCAAAAGAGAAAAATATCGCGATCCAAACAGAGATAGAACCGAATCTGCGTATGACGGCGGACCAGACGCTGATGATACGGCTGTTAGGGAATCTGCTGGAGAACGCCGTCAATTACGGGAACGCCGGCGGCCATATTTGGCTCTCCGCCCGGAAAGCAGACGGCGGCGTCCAGCTGCAGGTCAAGGACGATGGGATTGGAATTTCCCCACAGGATCTGCCGCGTATCTGGGACAGATTTTACCAGGCAGATCCTTCCAGAAACTCGGAAAGCAGCGGCTTGGGTCTTTCTATGGTCAAGTGGATTGCAGAGGCGCACGGCGGCCAGATTTCTGTTTCCAGCGAGCTTGGGAAAGGCGCCGCCTTTCTTTGTATTTTTCCAACCCAGACAGAAGCGCTGTAAAACAAGGGAAGGATCGCCCGGCTCCCGCCGCCAGACGGCAGTGGGGAAGACGGCGGAAAATAAGGACAAACGCCCCCGGCACGCACCGGGGGCGTTTTCTGCTCGGGGAAAGGCTTCGCCGGGGGGGCGCCCACTGATAAAAATTTTTGCTATTTTCTATAAAAATATGCAGTAGGCATTGACAGGGTTATGGACAAGTTGTATAATTCTTTTTGTAGAAAGCAGATCGATCATAAAATCCTGTAACAACCTGCGGGAAAGTACCGCAAGGCCGGAAAAGGAGGGCTTTTTATGGAAAAGTGCACGCCGCCGGAGCATTCCGGCTGACGAGGTACGCAGACGCACTGTAAAAATTCGCAACATATCGCACAGCCGCCTTGCTGCGGCTGTGCGGCCACAAAATTGTGGATATTTTGAGATATTCTGAAAAAAGGAGTTGACCATCATGAAACAAAGGCTGCTTCTATTTTTGATGGCGATCTGCGTCCTGCTGGCAGGCTGCGTTTCGACCCCCTTTGCAAGCCCCACCCAGGCGCCGCAGGGGACTACGGCGGGCGCGCAGGCGCCGCAGGCAATTTTTCAGATGCCGTCTGTTCCGATACTTCCGGAAGTCCCGGCGGATTATTTTGCGATCCTATGTGAAAATTCGGAAATAACGATTTCTGGGCAATCCTTTATGCGGGATATACGGTATCAAATATTGTCCGCATCCCCGCTGACCGGAGAGACGCTGGAGGTATCCTTTGACCAGCAGGTGCCCTTCCGTGTTTTTGTAGAAATGGCGGAGGAGCCAAGCATATTGGATGCAGTTAGCTTTGCAGCCTATCAGGGTCTATCCTGGGCAGAGTGCGCAAGGGATGCGGGGAACGCCGCGTTCAGCGCCTATAGAGAATGGCGGGAGTCCGCCCCGGAGGAGGAACAGCCCAAGCTCTACACCGGCGTCCTGCTGATCCGCTTTGAAGAGGGGGCTTTGGCGCAGGATACGGTCCTGCACACCATGCAGGTCACCGTCGGGGGGAAGGCCTATACCTATGAACTGGACAATGTGCGCTTGGTTCCCCAGCTTTTTGAAAAGCAGGAAGGGGATGGCTTGTGGAATCGAGAAGCTGCCGAATCCGACCGGAATCTGGATGTGGGGAGTGAAGGGGGCTTCTCCTGCGGCCCGATGATCCTGACGGCCCAGGAGGACGTGACCCTGGATGGGCTGCGCTTCACCAACGGCAGCCAGGTGTACAAGGTGCAGTATACCCAGACCCTGCCGGACGGGCAGATGGTGGACACCCTTTGGGATATTTCCCAGCCGCTGGAATTGGCGGCGGGGGAGGAAGTAACCTTCAGCGTGGAGGGGCGGCAGGACAGCCTAGCCGATAGCTTGCAGGCTACCCGGCAGTTCGCCCTGCTCATTGACTACACCAACCGGGCCACCGGGGAGCAGGGCGTTTCCTACACGGAGCTGAACTACCGCAGGCGGTGCGAGCCCTTCCAGACCTATGCCCAGCTGGAGGACGGGCTGGACATCCTGTCCTACTATACAGCGTACATAGCCGGGGAGGAACCGTGAAAAAGGGGGCGGCGGCATGAAGAATTGGTGGAAATACCTGATGGCGCTCCTGGCGGCGGCGCTGCTGGCGCTGCCGGTGGCGGGGCTGGTGGGGGTGTCCAGCCTGGAGCAGGCGCTTTATGCCCCGTCTCCGCCCCTGGAGCTGGAGGCGCTGGCCTACGGCGAATTATGCCAGGTGGAGCGGCGGGACGTGCCCCGGCGGGTGACGGCGGAGCACTGCCGGGTCATCAGCACGGAGCAGTTCTTCCAGGAATTGGAGGACTATGACCCCTATGCGATCCGCTTCCTGGCGGAGGTGGGGCAGCGGGTGCAGGCGGGGGACGTGATCGCCTACTGCGACGGGGAGCCCATCCTGGCGGAGCGGGCCGGGGTCATCCGGCGCATCGGACAGGGCAGCGACTGCTATGTGCTGCTGGACGCCCTGGACGCCCTGGCGCTGGAATGCTATGTGGATGAAAGCGAATTTGACTGGCGGCAGGAGGGGCTGACCCTCACTCGGGACGGGGACGCGTATACCGTCCGCACCATCGAGGACGCCCGTTACGCCGGACTGGGTACCCGGGTGGTGCTGGAGTCCGCCACCGCCCAGCTGGTCTACGGCCAGGAGGAGGAGAACGCCGTATTCGACACCGGCCAGGTGTTCACGGACGCCCTGGTGGTGGACGCCCGGTGCGTGTACGCCTACAGCGGCCAGGAGGAGACCTATATCCGCCAGGTGGACGGCAGCGGCCGGTATATTGCGGAGATCCCGGTGAAGACCGGCTACACCGATGGGAAGTATGTGTGCATCAGCGGCGTGGAGCAGAGCGTCCCCGAGGGCATCTACTGCGACGCGGGCTACAAGAGCGTGGCGGAGAGCAGCTAGGCGGGAAGGAAGGCGAAAGGATATGAAGTTCCGTTTCTTTCCCGCCCTGCGCCATGCCGCCCGGATGGCGGCGCGGAACCGGCGGAGCTACGGGCTGCTGTCGGTGACGGTGACGCTGTCCCTGACGCTGCTGCTGGGGTATCTGGCCTTTTCGGACGCGGCGGTCTATAACCGCTATAAGGAGGTCTTTCCCCAGCCCAGCAACCTGGTGGTGGTGGAGACGGGCACGCCGGAGGCGGAGAATCTGCTGCCCGCCCTGGATAATATGGTGGCCTTGATCGACCCGGACGCCCGGATGATCCCCTACTATAAATGCCATTCCGCAATGCTCCAGTACGGCAGGGGGGTGACCAGCGTGGTCTACCTCATCCCGGAGGGGAGCGTGCCCCTGTCTGTGTGTGATATGGGCGGCGTCAGCCACAGCACCGAGGAAATTACCATGGCCGCCGGGCGGGACAGCCTGACCCTCCATGGAAACGAGGCTGTGATCAGCCAGAACCTCTTCGATGTTCTGGGACTGGAGGGGGAATTCCCCATCACGCTGATGGCGCCCCTGAACCGGATCGTGGAGGGGGGCAACGGGGTGTGGTATGATATGGTGGAGCTGTCCATTGTGGGGATATGCGCCTCCACCAGCGTGGATTATCCCCTTCACTATGAAAACGAGGAATATTATCAGGGGGACGCGCCGTTTCCCGTGGCCAATGGCGTCCTCATCACCACCCAGGCCGTCCTGGGGCAGTTCCAGGTGGAGCTGGAGGAGCTGGCGCAGAACGAATGCCGCTTCCTCTGCTCCAGCCACGCGGAGGAGATCGCCTCCCGGGCCGATGAGATGAGTACAGGAATGCAGGTGGGCGCGCCCAGCCTGGCTATGGCCAACGCCCGGAAGGAGATGGCCGGCCTGGCGGAAAGCAAGCTGTATACCGTGGCGCTGCTATTGCTGATCTTGGGGCTGAACCTCTACAGCAGCTTTGAAAACGCCCTGTCCGAGCGGCGGTTTGAGATCGGCGTGAAGCGGGCCATCGGCGCTTCCGCCCTGGACATCGTCCGGCAGTTCCTGCTGGAGAGCACCCTGGTGATGCTGCTGAACATCCTGCTCAGCGTGGTGCTGGTGGCGGACGGGCTGATCGTGTATAAGCTGTTCCTCCGCCTGACGGCGGGGCAGGAATGGGTGGCGTGGATCAGCCCCTATTCCGTGGCCATGTTCGCCATCTGCGCCGTGAGCCTGACCCTGCTCTTCAGCCTGATCTTTGCCTGCAAGGCGGCCAGCGTGGAGATCGTGCGCCACCTGAAGGCGGAATAGGAGGGGCTATGAATCAGCTGCAAATCCACATCACCCATCTGCGCAAGGCCTATGGCGCGCATACCGTGCTGCGGGATGTGAACCTGGCGCTGGACAATGGGAGCTATGTGTCCATTGTGGGCAAGTCCGGCTCGGGCAAGTCCACCCTATTGAACATCCTGGGGCTGGTGGAGGGCTACGATGGCGGGGAGTACCGCTTCAACGGCAGCCTGATCCGCTCCGGCGCGGATCCCCACAGGCTCCGGCTGGAAAATATCGGCTTTATCTTCCAATCCTATAATCTGATTCCCTCCCTGTCCTGCCGGGAGAATATCTTGATGCCCACATTGTACCGGCGGCGGGGCGGGGAGCAGCAGGACTTTCAGGCGCTGGTGGAGCTATTGGACATCGGCGCGCTGCTGGAGCAGAACGTGAACACCCTCTCCGGCGGGGAAAAGCAGCGGGTGGCCATCGCCCGGGCGCTGATCTTGGACCCGTGCCTGATCCTGGCGGATGAGCCAACAGGCAACCTGGATGAAAAAAACCGGGAGATCATCCTCCGGCTGCTCCGGCGGGAGCATGAAAAGGGACGCGCCATCGTGCTCATCACCCACGATGACGCCCTGGCGCGGCAGGCGGATACCCGGCTGAGGCTGCAGGACGGGGCGCTGCAAGCCGTGGAGGAGGAAGCGCCGGATTGGCCTGCGCAATGAGAATAACAGACAATAAACGGGTCTGGGCGAACTTGCCCAGACCCGCTTTATTTTGGCCGCGCGCTTCCCACGCTGGGTTTGCCCATGACCAAGGCCAGGGCTTGTGCTGCGTCTGCGCTTCTAAAATCCAGTGGGCGCTGCATCGTCGGAATTTTGGGTCAGGGACAGCGTGCGCAGACCGGAGATGGGCAATTCCTTGTGGGAAATCAAGATCAAGCCGCCTGTCCGAGCGCTCAGTATGTGCTCCAGCGCGGCCGTGCCCTGCGCGTCCAGATGGTTCAGCGGCTCGTCCAGAATCAAAAACGCCGAATCCCGCAGCAGCGCCCGGGTCAGCAGCAGCTTGCGCCGTTCCCCAGGGGAGAGATTGCCGCCCCCTGGCGTGACCGTATGGGAGAGCGCCTTTTCAAAGCCCAGCGCGGAAAGCAGCGCCTGC
Source organism: Candidatus Faecousia intestinigallinarum (assembly GCA_018715805.1). Classification (GTDB taxonomy): domain Bacteria; phylum Bacillota; class Clostridia; order Oscillospirales; family Oscillospiraceae; genus Faecousia; species Faecousia intestinigallinarum. Next base: position 26,425 of record DVKX01000064.1, read on the forward strand.
GCCTGGGATCGCCGGCATTCCTGGGCAAATAAATTTTCCCACACGCTGCCCTGGAAAATGGCCGCCTCCTGAAATTGGACGCTCACCAACCTGCGCAGTGCCTCCCTGGGCAGGGGATTCCCGGCTTCGTCGGTGATGCTTCCCGTCTGGGGGACGTATAGTCCGCACAAAAGCCCAGCCAGGGTGCTCTTGCCTGCGCCATTCTCCCCGGCAAGGCGCAGCGCCTGCCGGACGGAGAATACGCCCGACCAATCCTTCAGCACCGGATGGGCTGTCCCGGGATAGGCAAAGGTTACCCGGTGAAAGCAGATCTCCTCTGCCCCGGGCGGCTGCTGCGGCATGGGCTTGTCCAGCGCCTGCAAATCGCCGGCGGCGGTTCCATAGAACACCGCCAAACGGGATTGGCTGTCCCGCTCCTGCTGAAGATCCTCCGCCCGCTGAGCCATGTCCTGATAAAAGGCGGTGAGGGTAGGCAGCAGCAGATACCCGGTCATCAGCCCGCCCAGCGCCATTTGGCCGGAGAGCACCAGCGCCGCGCCCACGGCCAGCACCCCCAGCGCCGTGCCGTAGTTGGCCAGATAATCCAATACCACCCGGAGGGCTGCCAGGGTATGTCTGCGGCGGCCGTATTGACGGTACCAGCGGTGAAACCGGCGTTGACAGCCGGAAATGCAGTGCTCCGTAAGACCGTTGACCCGGAAAAAGGAGCGTGCCTGGAACATGGCTTCCTCCTCCCGGGCGCGTTCCGTTCGGTAGCTGCGCTCCTGGGCGGCCAGATAGGCGTCCAGCTTTCCCAAAAGGGCGGTGCGTCCCAGGGGGAGCGCTGCCAGCAGCGCCACCGC
>DVKX01000065.1 GCA_018715805.1 Candidatus Faecousia intestinigallinarum
GCCATATTGGAGGGCAGCAGCTGCACCGTGTCCTCCCGCAGTTCAGTAATCTGGTACTCCTGATTGTCCAGATAAACCGTATCACCCACATGGTAAGGGGGTGTTGCGGGGTCGTAGGCGGTGGGGGCCTCTGTTTCCGGGATAGCCTGCCGGATGGCTTCATATTCCTCATCCGATACGGTAATATCCATCTCTTGGGTAGGTTCGCCGCTGCCGATGGTGAGAGTGTCGCCCTCGCGGGTGATGGGATGGCCGGACAGGTCGAGCCGGGCCACCTGCGCCTGGGCAGCCTCATCCGGGTAGTTGCCAATAATACGGAGGTAGGTCCGCTGCTCCAGATCGTAGATCGCCGCGCCATCGTAGGCAAAACCGTCCGGCTCCATTGTGCCGTCCACATAGCCCTGGGCCACCTTCTCGGCTTCCTCCAGCGTGGGGTATTCCAGGCGCTCGTCAAAACCGTTCTCGAAATGGTGGTAGACCACTACCTGATACCGGCGGGCATCCTGCTCGTTCTCTTCCGGCTGGCGTTCCTGTTCTGTCAGGAATTTATTCTCCTGGATGAGTTGTGCGATCCGGCGCTGCACTTTGGGCCAGGGCAGGGCCGTCCCCTCCGGGCTGTCCGGGCGTACCGCAAACAGGGTTTTGCCGTCACTGCCGTTAAACTCGCGGGCCAGCCAGGCGGCGGTATCTTTCTCCCGCGCATGGGCTTCCATGTAGTGGATAACAGCGCGTTTGCTGTCAGCATTACCGTTCCAGGCACGGAGGGCATCGTCAATATCGTCCTGGGAGAGTGGGCGCAGCAATTCGTGGAGATGCGGATAGGTCTCGTCAATGACCTCGCCATGCAGGCGGTGACGGAACTCCGGCACATCGGAGTAGAGCCGGATCAGTTCCAGGTCGCCGGAATTTAGCACCGCCCGGCGCACGGCGGCGTTGCCCTCGATTACTGCGTTTTCGTGGTCCGAGTGGCCGCAGGCGTTGCGGTAGGCGGTATCCGCCTCCAGCGCGGTGCGAACAATGGGTTTGTACTGTTCCAAAGAATCCTGGATGGACAGTTCAGCCTGCTGCGCCGCCATAGCGTCTGCTTCGGCAAGGTCTGCTTCTTCCTGCCGCTGCTCCAACTCAGCCTGCTCCTGCGCTGAAAGGTAGCGCCCTTGTTGAATCAGGCCGGTGATCCGTTTGGCGGCTTTATCCCAGGTGAGATGCACGTCCGGGCATCCGGCTTTTTTGAAGCGTAATCCTTTTCCGTCATACCATTCATCACTGCCAGCCGCGCCGGACAAGGCGTGGGAACGTCCGCCGATGCCATATTCGTGCTTGAGAAAATCTACCTTCTCCTTGTCGGTATGGCTTTCCTGGAAAAAGGCAAAAATACGTCCTTTACCGCCTGCCATGCCGCTGCCGCTGGTCAGAGCGGCATCTATTTCATCCTCTGTGATAAACCGCTTGACCGATGGCACCTCCGCCAGCTCGGTAGAGAAGGTTTTACGCGGCAGGTCCAGGTCACGGAGCCTTGCCAGCATCCCTTCCAGGTGGTGATAATGGAACCGCAGCAGCGCCCGGTTATCCTGATGGGCAGTCAAAAACTGCTGATACTCGTCCAAAAGTGCTGCCCGAAACGCCGGATTTGCCAGCTGCCCGGTAAGCCACGCGGACTCCTCCGGGAAACCATTCCCTTGAATGTGGGAAAGGCTTTGCAGGTATCCGGCGTTCCTGGCTTCCTCACTTAAATCGTGGTACAGGCTCCAAAACTCATCTGCCAGCAGGGACCGTTCATAGCTTTCGGCCTCAGCCAGCTCCACATTGGAGGCAAACTGGCCCGCTTCCAAAAGCTGCCCGATCCGTTCGGCAGCGTCCTTCCAGGACAAAAGCTGCGCGGCTCTGTCATAGCGGGCGAATTTTCCGTGGGAAAGGTGGATGCTGTCCTCGGTGTACCATGCGGTAACACTGCCGACCCCGCTGCCGCCGTGGTAGAGGGTTGGCAGATACGCCGCGATTTCTGAAATAGGCTTCTGCTTTTCAAATTCCACAGCGACACGCTCCCGAAAGCGGTCCGTGTTGCCGCCGAGCCGCAGAACATGATCTATATCTGCCTGGGTAAAAGAAAAAGCAGAGGGCGTTTTCACACTCTCTGCTTCGTCGATCTGTTGAATCTGTTCCGCTTCGGAGAGGAACAGGTTTAGGGTCAGCTGTTGATAAGTTCCGCCATCAGAATTTCCTCGGCCTGGGCTTTGCAGGTGTTCATCAGGCCCACCCACTGCATCGGGTCGGCGGCTTTCAGCGCCTCCGTCGCGCCCGCCGCCTCGGCCAGTTGGGGCATCATCTGCTCCAACCGCCGGTTCGCCGTCTCGTCGATCTCCAGAAGGTGCGGGTACAGCTTCTCGGTCATCAGCAGCTGGTTGTACAGGATGGGCCGGTGCTGCTTCAGATAGGCTTTCCTCATCCTGCCGTACTTGCCCAGGGGCTTCTCCGGCAGCTCGCTCAGGCTCAGGTCGGGAATCAGGTAGTCCCCGTTCTGAATGTAAGTCAGGTTGTTCTCCATGTGTGGCACTCCTTTCCGCGCTCTTGGCGCGCTCATAGTTCTGGATGGTGACGCCGATCTGCCGCAGCACCTGCTGGTTTGCCTGGCTGATGGCTGTGCCCAGCGCCCCGATCACGGCGGGGGTGTTGAAGTCGAAGATCGGCATGAAGTCCTCATGGCTGAAATATTGCTCCGGCTCCAGCCCGCAGCGGGACAT
>DVKX01000066.1 GCA_018715805.1 Candidatus Faecousia intestinigallinarum
TCCACATACCCATCGGTGTAGGCGTCCATTTCATCGCAGTCATACGGGCTGACGGGCTTCCGGGAGCGCAGCTTCAGCGCCTTTTTGAGCTTGTGCTCGGCGAGAGCGTGAGCGGCGGTGCCTTCAGCTGCGGCTTCCGTCTCCCGGTCGGTGAACTCCAGCTCCAGCCGCGCCGAAGGGTTGCAGTGGAGCCAGCGATGGGCTCCGCTGGCGGAGAGAACGGCGTGTTTGGCGGGCGGCATCAGAGCACCTCCGCATCCTTCAGCAGAGCCGGGTAGTGCTTGGGGTCTACTGCCGACAGCTTCGGCGCGCCGTACTTCTGCAACAGTTCCCGGACTGCTTCAGTCTTTCCGTCATGGCTTTTATCAGCCAGCACCGCCCGAACCTGCTCCAGCGTGACTGCCGGTTCCTTGGGAGGAGGTGGAGTGGCCTTCTGCACCGGTTCGGTGTCCGGGGCATCTCCCTTGGTCATGGCCTCAGCCAACAACTGGAGACTGTCAGCGAGGGAGCGCACATCCTCCACCACATCCATGAGGAGCTTGATCTTACTCAACCAATGCACCTCCCTCTGGCAGCTCGGTGATGTCCAAAGATTCCACGGTGTTGCCGGGAATAAGAATCATCATCCGCTCTTTGCGTCCCAGGAGCCGGGTGAGCATCTTCTCCCGCAGCGTCACACTGCGGCATCTGACCACCCCGCCAGTCTGCGGCTCCTTGGACACGCTGATCTTCAGCTTGTGCCTCATAGCGTTCATCCTTTCTGGAAGGCTGCTTTTCTTGCTCCTTCCGCCATACGGCCAGGAGAAAGGCTGAATATGAGGGTCAGCCCAGAAATTTCTTCAATTTCTTTTTCACGGTCTGCAAACGGTGGGAAATGGCGGACTGCGTCACGCCCATCCGGGCAGCGTAGTCGTTGACGCTGACTCCTTCAAAGTAGATGGCGCGGATCATAGCCTGCTGGTCGGGGGCGAGCTTCTGGATGGCGGCGCGGAGACGCTCTTCATCGGTGGAATCGGCAAAGAGGGCTTCCAGACCAGGGTCTTCCACGGCGTAGTCCATGCCTTCGTAGACCTTGCCCTCCAGCGAATAGTGCCGGCGCGTCTCCTTGTGATTGTTGTTGTACTCCTGACGATCCAGGTCGATGAGAATCTCGCCCCAATCATCGGGGATTTCGATAAAGACGGTTTCGCCATTGGAAAAGTGATAGCGGTACGCAGACATAGTGAATGCCCTTTCCCGACGAGAAAAGGGCATCACAAAGGGCCAAAAAACTCGCCGTTTTTTTTAACGGGAGCCTTTGGCTCATCTTAAAACATTAGTTGTTCGGGTCTTGCTGACTATAGGATAGCAGCTTGGCGGAGAGACCATCGGACATGGCGTGTCCGTTGGTCTGAGACAAAAAAAGAGGCACACCTGAATGACATAAAGTCATCAGATGTGCCCTGGCACAATAATCTGAGTAGCTGTCCATCCAGTAATTCCAGCGTACCAGATGGGTAGTCCATTGAACACGGAAAGATATCAGCTCACTTTTTTTCCATTAAATTATCGATATTATCGCTGGATACCCCGTAATTTCCGAGATTAAGAAATTTGTTCATAATATCCCATTTATCATCAGCTATCGCACTTTCCATAAATCGCACCATTCGTTCATATTCTCCCGGCGAAACATATGGCGTACAACAACGTATTCTTGCCATCGTCATAAGGTCTCGGTACATGAACTCCTCAAATGGATTACTTAAATCTAAAATCTGTTTAGCCTTTTCCTGTATGGATTGATAGAGCGAATAATTTTCTATTGCACGCTCAATTTCGTCCATTTGCTTTTTTACCTCGGATTGTGCTGGAAAATCCCCTTCAAAAATTAGGGTAGCTAAGTATACACCTATCGGTGTCATGGTCTCATCCTCATCAATATATGTGTATTCTTTGTCGTGCACATGAAATGCTAATAGGTTAATAAGTAACTCATCCAATGATTTAGAAGAAAATAACCCTTTTTGGTATAGAGCATCATGTATCTCATCCAATTCATGTGCATAAACCAAACGGGCAGCAGTTTCTTTCGAGTCCTGTCGATTCATCCAATCGTTTAATTTCACCAAGTTTCTTAGGAATTCCAACATCAATTTATACCTTATGACTGGTGACACATGGTACATCGTGCGCAACAGAGAAACAAGATGTTTGTTAATGTGATCTGTCAATTGAGCCTCTAAGGTTGAATTGATATAACTGGGGTTCTTTAAAACCAACTGTTTGTCGTTCTCAGTCAAGTATTTGTTAACATTTTCAGATAATTGCTGGTTGAGTTCAGCGCGGGTTCGCATTCTGCGATCGTTTTTTCGCCCTTCAAAGCACGCAGAATCAATCAGTGTAATGAGTAGCCCCTGGCATTCTGGTCGGATACAATATGGGCTTTTATCGTTCTGCGGATTTTCTTTGAAATCCCCCGGACGCAGTAGCCCATCACTGCGATCACAGATGTTTTTGATGTGGTTCTTAACCGATTTTGTTGTAAGCTCAACATCTGACCACTGGGAAGAATTCCTCAGAAAAACAGCGAATTCCTCTATGGTCATATTCTCAATGCCAAATTTTCTCTTTACATCCTCATAAGTGGGTTCGACCCTAGGCGGTGATTCTTTCTGAGGATTTTTTCTATCTGATTTACGTATACCAGACATAGAAGTTCCTCCTTATACATCATAATCAGCGGACACGGCGTGTCCGGAAAATCATTTTAGTTCTACATCGAATTCAGCAAGATATGCTTGGGCATCCTCCACTGGCTCGTTATACTTTACATTCAACGCTTCCTGGTACCAAAGGTGTGTGGTGTTGCCTGGCATCAGCTTTACGCCAAATACTTCCAGTAATCTATAACTAATAGTCGGCGGCAGATTCAAGCCGAGACAAATTAAAACCGCCGTCTCTAAGTTGGGAGTATTTTCGCCATTGACAATTCTCCTTATGGTGCGCGCATCTCTGTTGATTGCAACCCCCAAATCCATATTACTCATTTTGCGCCAATCCATCAGCAACTTCATACATTGAGAAGGGTTTTCGGTCATTTGCATCCGAATTCCCATTTCCTCTTGTTTTTCCTGCTGCCGGAAGGCTTTTTGCTGGTCTTTGGTTTTTGCTTGGAAATCCTCATTGTACGAAATATTAAAGGTATAGGCTCCTTCTTCGCGGTTAAGGTAGCAAACGGTGTAGTATTCGGTGCCAACCTCCCCTTTAACCTCCATATCAAAGACCAAGCAGCACTCGTCCATGTGAGAACGAGCATACGGGGTCAACTGAAGGTGTCCGCCCTGTCCCTTTTCCACATATAGCGGAGCCTTAAAAACATAATGGTTTTCGAGAAAAAGGTAATCGCCTTCTTGTGTGAGGGAACGAAGAGCTGGGTTGACAAGCCGTTGTATGGCGGCATCCTGACCGCTGATGGTAAAGGTTTGGTCTCTGGCAATGGCACCCTTGCTATAACTATGGGGCGGGACATAATGGCCGTCCACAAAGGTAAAGGTGCCAACAGCCGCTTCAAAGCCCAACTCTACCATGCGGATTTTAGCTGCTTGTCTGGAAACCACAAAATCCATGGATAACTGCTCGATGACCGCTTCCATGACCTCAATTTCATGGCGAGCACCCATCTCGCGCATGAATTTTACAATATAGTCTGATGCTTTTGCTTTGAATGGACCCGCCGGCATCTGGATACGAGGTGTCAACCGGTTGGCCTGCTGTTCCATTCGAGCAGTTGCCAATTTTGACATATTGGCCCGTGCGCCGCCGATCACTTCGCAGGTGATGCCGTGGGCTTGATCGTTATACAGTTTTTCCAGCATGAAAACCTTTCGGTGTTTAACCCAATGTACACATTCGTGGGCAATGGTGTTATTTACTGACCCCAGGTTACGAAGCAAGTACATCTGGGGATCGACAACTATAGTTTTCTCTGGAACATGGACGGTCACAAGCCGGTCTTGATCAGCGTCATACATTTCTGTATCTGCGGCTAAAAAGAAGAGCTGCCCAAAGATAGCCCCTTCTTTACTGATGCGGTGCGTTACGACTGACAAATTCAGACGCTTAGCCAGAATGTCTGGATCAACATACACGGGTGGTTGTCCATATTTTGTCGTGCACAGAGCTTCTGGGTAGTATTTTTCGAGGAACTCAGTGGCCACCTTTTCATACTGCGCTGGGGGAATGTCTGGCACAAGTGCATCGGACATAGAGTTGGGTGCTGGATTTCGCTTGGCATACATCTCAATTTTATTGATAACCCAGTCTTCAAGCCCTTGAGAAAGGTCGCCCTCACACGAAAAACGGAGCCATGGATAGCTTGTATCCTCACTGTCATTGTGGCGGCTAACCATAGATACAGCGACTTCTAATTCCAGCCCAACGTCAAATGCAATACGATCGCCAGGAAGGTCAGAGACATAGACTCGCTGCACATTAGCATCAGCCAGCTCGTAACTATCTATGGTGGGTACACGGTTTGTTTCGAGGTTCATCTCACGCCAATGTCCATCCAGGTACTCTTTGGCGGCATCGAATAATCCGTTATAGCATTTTTTGCTGACATAGTCGAAAATCGATCTCACAGCCGCCACTAAAAATCCCTCCCACGCTTAAACGCCAGTTTCTGATAACATTTTACACTACTGGGGCGTGAATAACAAGGACGAGAAACAAAAGGCGGTAATGCCGTGCGTAACGAAAAGCCTGGCAGATGATTTCCACCTGCCAGGCCCAGCAGCTTAGAACACCTAACAAAACCGAAAAGCGATCAAAGCGGCAGCAAGGGAGAAAAAAGCTAAATGGATATCAGCCCTGCGTTCATATCGGACGAGCAGGCGCCTGTATCGATGGAACCAGGCAAAGGTTCGCTCAACAACCCAGCGGTGCTTTCCAAGATGAGAGGAACTGTCCACCCCACGTCTGGCAATGCGGTGCTTTATATG
>DVKX01000067.1 GCA_018715805.1 Candidatus Faecousia intestinigallinarum
AGAAGCCCTCCACGCCCCGCCGGCACAGCATGGGCCCCGGGACGGCGGCGCGCAGCACCGGGTCGGCCAGCAGCCGCGCCGGCCGCTCCTCACAGGTCCAGCCCTCCCCCTCCCGCCCGCCGGAGAAGGGGAAGGCTAGGTCGCACCGGGCCCGCGGACAGGGCCAGCAGCCGGCCCGCTCCAGCTCCCCCAGGGACAGGGTCCGGGTCAGGGCCAGCTGTCCCCCCTCCGGGGCCAGGGTGCCCAGCAGCAGCTTTCCGCCCCGGTCCCCGTGGAGCCACACCTTGTACAGCCCCCGGCCGTCCTCCGGCCGGCGGGCCCGGAAGCGGACCCGAAGCCCCTCCGGCCGGACCTCCAGCGTTCCGCCGCCCCCCATCTCCATGGACTGCTCCAACTCCCTCGCCTCCCTCTGGACATTCTATGCGGCGCGGGGGGAAAATCCCCTGATTTTCCGGGGATTTTTCAAAAAAGTAGTTGCATCTCCGGGCGGACTGTGATATACTACCGGAGCATCATGCGTGGGAGTGCGGATCTCTCGCCCGGTGCCCGGCGTGCCGGGTTGGCGGGAGATATGATGCCCCCAGAAGAATCAACTGAAAAACAGGAGGAAACAAACTATGGCAGTCGTATCCATGAAGCAGCTGCTGGAGGCCGGCGTGCACTTCGGCCACCAGACCCGTCGCTGGAACCCCAAGATGGCTCCCTACATCTACACCGAGCGCAACGGGATCTATATCATCGACCTGCAGAAGACCGTGAAGAAGCTGGAAGAGGCCTATAACTTCGTGCGCGAGCTGGGCGAGAAGGGCGAGACCATCCTCTTCGTGGGCACCAAGAAGCAGGCCCAGGAGGCCATCAAGGAAGAGGCTGAGCGCGTGGGTCAGTTCTACGTCAACGCCCGGTGGCTGGGCGGTATGCTCACCAACTTCAAGACCATGCGCACCCGGATTGAGCGCCTGGCTCAGCTGAAGAAGATGGAAGAGGACGGCACCTTCGCCATGCTGCCCAAGAAGGAAGTCATCAAGCACCAGGGCGAGATCGCCAAGCTGGAGAAGTACCTGGGCGGCGTCAAGGAAATGAAGAAGCTGCCCGGCGCCCTGTTCATCGTGGACCCCCGCAAGGAGCGCAACGCCATTGCCGAGGCCCGCAAGCTGCACATCCCCGTGGTCGCCATCGTGGATACCAACTGTGATCCCGACGAGGTGGACTATGTCATCCCCGGCAACGATGACGCCATCCGCGCCATCCGCCTGATCGCCGCCACCATGGCCAACGCCGCCATTGAGGGTCGTCAGGGCGAGGACGCTCCCGAGGCCGCCGAGGCTGCTGAGACTGCCGTTGAGGCGGAGGCTGAGGCTCCCGCCGCCGAGTAATTTTGCAATTCCATGGCGTCCGGACACCGGACGCCATTACCAAAGAATATAGGAGGATACTAGAAAATGGCTTTTACCGCACAGGATGTTAAAAAGCTCCGGGAAATGACCAATGTGGGCATGATGGACTGCAAGAAGGCGCTGACTGCTTCCGACGGCGATATGGACAAGGCCGTGGAGTGGCTGCGGGAGAAGGGTCTGGCCGCCGCTGCCAAGAAGTCCGGGCGTATTGCCGCCGAGGGCGCTGTTTCCGCCATTGTGGAGAACGGCGTGGGCGGCATTGTGGAGATCAACTGCGAGACTGACTTCGCTGCCGGTTCGGATAAATTTAAGGAATTCCTGGGGGATATTGCGCATGTGGTGGTTGCCGAGCAGCCCGCCGATATGGAGGCTCTGATGGCCTGCAATTATCCCGGCACCGCTTCCACCGTGGAGCAGGCCATCCCCGATAAGGTGCTGGTCATCGGCGAGAACCTGAAGATCCGCCGCTTCGCCACCTACACCAGCGGCGTCACCGTGCCCTACATCCATATGGGCGGCCGTATCGGTGTGCTGGTGAACATGAGCGTGGAGGGCATCGAGGCCGACGCCGTCACCGAGCTGGGCCGCGACCTGTGTATGCAGGTTGCCGCCATGAACCCCATGTACTGCGACAAGACCGACGTCTCCCCCGAGGCTATGGAGAAGGAGAAGGAGATCCAGCTGGCCATCGCCATGAACGAGAACGCCAACGCCGCCAAGCCCAAGCCCCAGAACATCATTGAGAAGATGGTCATGGGTCGGATGGGCAAGTTCTACGAGGAGAACTGCCTGATGCAGATGGAGTTTGTGAAGGAGAAGGGCGTCAGCGTGGAGAAGCACGTGGAAGCCGTGGCCAAGAGCCTGGGCGGCTGCGTGAAGGTAAACTCTTTCATCCGCTACGAGAAGGGCGAGGGCATCGAGAAGAAGGAAGAGAACTTCGCCGCAGAAGTAGCCGCGCAGATCGCCGGCACGAAGTAAGCGGAATAAAACAGAAATAGGCCTGCTGGTTAGGCAGAGACGCATAAGGAAGTAAATGAATTTTCCGGCAGAACCGGCGTGGTGAAAATCACGCCGGTTTTTCCGTATTTGCAGGCAGTTCCGGTTTCTGAAGCGGAATCCGAATCTTGCCTACATATCCCCAAATCCCTGAGATCATTGCCTGCGCGTTCTGCAAACACAGGGAAATGAATAAATTAACTATATGAAAACAAAAAAACTCTATGCGAAAGATTTCGTACTTGCATAGAGTGTTTTATTTTCCGTTTACCCGGCATAACACATAGTTCCTGTAATGCTTCCTTATGCGCTGTCCGTTTTTTGGGGCGATTCTTTTTTGTTGAAATAGGGTGGACTTTGCTGTATAATATCCCTAAGATGGCAGATATCAGGATGATGGAGCGCGTGAAAAGAGAAAGGATGAAACAATGAAAAAGGGCGGAATCTTGGTCTTGCTTCTGTGGGTGATGGTTCTGGCGGGATGCACTGTGGAGGACGCCCCAGAGCCGCAGGAAGCTGTGTATACTGTGCGTTTTCTGCTGAATGGGGAGGAAATTTCCAGTCAGCAAGTGGTCGGCGGCGAAACACCGCAGGAAGTTCCCTTGGAATTGCTGGGCGTAGAGGAGGCTCACTGGGAAACTTTATCCGGGGAACCGGCATCACCGGAGAATACCCCAGTAACGGCGGATACAGTCTACCGGGCGCAGATCTATCCAAGGCTGAACCAGCATACGCCGTATCTTTTCGCGGACAAGGATGGAAATCTCCGTCCGGAGGACACCCTGCGGGGGAACGAACTGCGGCAGGCGCTGCGGATGCTGGCGGATCCCGAGGGGCTGTGGTGTTTCCCGGAGATGCCGGACGGGAGCTGGAAGATCACCACCCGGGAACTGCGGATATGGCTGGAGAAATTCTATGCCCCGGAAACGGTGGAGGAAAGCCTGGCGGCGATCCCCGCCGGGGAAGTCAGCCGCAGCAGTTTTGCCAAAGTGATGAACCGCCTGCTGGGAAGGGTTGGAGAAACGGTAGAGCCGGCGGGAGACGCGGCCATGTTTGCGGATGTGACCCTGGAAGAGGAAAACCTGGCGGATCTGCTGGAAGCGTCGATTCCGCATATGCTGTCGGATCAGGGAAACGCCTGGGGTACGGCGGCAGCGGCACTGCGGTTCCAGCCGGGCTATTTCCTGACGGACGGACAGCTTTACTATGCGGACGAGGAAGGCCGTTTGGCCAGAGATACTCTGGTGGGCACGATGCAGTTTGATGCGGACGGACGCTATACCAGCGGCGACGAGGAGCTGGACGCCATCGTGAGGGAGCTGATCCGGGGCTTTGTGGAGCAAAACCCGGAGGCTACCCGGGAAGAGCTGCTGCAGATTGCCTATGAATACTGCCGGGACAGCTTCGAATACCTGCGCAGGGATTATTGGGATGTCGGCTCTACAGGCTGGGAAGTGTACAGCGCAAAGATCATGTTCGATACCGGGCGGGGCAACTGCTATAACTATGCGGCGGCTATGTGGGCGCTGGCGCGGGGACTGGGCTATGACGCCTGGGTAGTCAGCGGCTATGTGGCGGTGTCCAGTGTCCATGGCTGGACAGAAATGGTGATTGATGAGAAAACCTATATCCTGGACGCACGGGCTGGGCGGTATATCCTCCAGTCCCAGAGCGGTCCGTGGAATTATGTATGGCCGTGATGAAAGGCTGCCGGGAGGGGATCGCCGTTGAGTTTTGACGCATTGTTCTTTATCAGCTGCTTTTTGCCGGTAACGGCGGCGCTGTACGCACTGATACCGGGCATCCAAGGGAAAAATAGCCTGCTTCTCATTGCCGGTCTGGTGTTTTACTGCTTTGGAAGCCTGCAGGGGCTGCTGATTCTGCTGTTGGTGTCCCTAGGGAACTATCTGATGGGGCTGGCTATCCGGCGCAAACCAACGGCAAAGGTATGGCTGGTTCTGGCCGTGGCGGCCAATCTGGCGCTGCTGGGCTTCTATAAATATCTGGATTTTCTTCTGGGCGGCGTTCTGGGGCTTCCGCAGCTTCAGCTGGGGCTGGCCGCGCCTATGGGTATTTCTTTTTTTACTTTCAAAAGCATTTCCTATCTGGTGGACGCCAAACGAAACCCGGAGGAGATCGCAGGCGGTTTCTTGGACTTTCTGCTGTATATTTCCTTTTTCCCCCAGATAACGGCAGGCCCTATCGTCCGCTTTGGAGACTTCCGCAGGCAGCTGACACAGCGGACGGGAGGAACGTTCGCGCCCGGTCTGCGGCGGTTTGTGGTGGGGCTGGGAAAGAAGATACTGCTTGCCGGCGGTCTGGCCAAGATCGTGGATGCCGTATTTACGCTGGACGCCGCTGGGCTGGATATTCGCTTGGCTTGGCTGGGTGCCGTGGGGTATCTGCTGCAAATCTATTTTGATTTTTCCGGCTACAGCGACATGGCCATCGGCCTGGGGCAGATGTTTGGCTTTCAAACAGCAGAGAACTTCCGCTATCCCTATATCGCGGCTTCCATCACGGATTTCTGGCGGCGGTGGCACATCTCCCTGTCTGCCTGGTTCCGGGATTATGTGTATATCCCCCTGGGAGGCAGCCGCCGGGGCAAGGCGCGCACGGCGTGGAATAAGCTGGCGGTGTTCCTGCTGTGCGGACTATGGCACGGCGCAGCCTGGACGTTTCTTCTCTGGGGCGTTTGGCACGGCTTGCTGTCCGCTATGGAGAGCCTGGGATGGCTGAATCCGAAGAAATGGCCGAAGGCGCTGGGACACATCTATACGCTTCTGGCGGTATGCCTGGGATTTGTGGTGTTCCGGGCAGAGAGCGCTGCCCAGGGGCTTGCGGTCATTGGCGCGATGTTTGCCGGATTTTCCTTTACGGCTTCGGGTACGGTGGTGCTCTATGGCCTGCTGACCTGGGAGAATTTATGGATATTGCTGGGAAGCGCTGCGCTGTGCCTGCCTTGGCGGGTGTGGATCGGGAAACGGGAATGGAAGTGGATGGAACCGGCGGCCTACCTGCTGTGCACGGTGCTGTTCGCCCTTTGTCTGGTAAAGCTGGCGGCCGGAGGCTTTGCGCCCTTTATCTATGCGCAATTTTAAGGAGGCGGCGCTATGGGAAGAAAACTCGCGTCTTGGTTCTTTGCGGCGGCGGTGATGGCGCTGAGCGTAACGCCGGCGCTGGGCGTTCTGCTGTTCGGACCGTCGGCGGCGGGAGCCAATGAGCAGCAGACGCAAGCACCAGCGCTGCTGGAGAATAACACGCTGAACCCGGATTTCCTGGGGGATGCTGCCGCTTGGTTGGAAGACCACTTTTATCTCCGCCAGGAGTTCATCAGCCTGAATAATGCCCTTACGGCCGGACTTTTCGGCGCGTCTTCTGCGGAGGATGTGCTTGTGGGCAGAGACGGATGGCTGTATTACGCCTCCACGGTGGAGGATACACAGGCACCGGCGGCCTGACAGCACGGGACTACGCCGCAATGGCGGAGAACCTGGCGCTGATGGAGGAATACTGCCGCAGCCAGGGCAGGGAATTTGTCTTTCTGATTGCGCCGAATAAAAACTCCGTCTATCCGGAGCATATGCCCGATCTGGGAGTGAAAGCGGCGGAAACGCCGGGCAGGATTTTACTCCGCTGTCTGGCGCAAAAAAATGTGACGTATATCGACTTATTCCAGGCTTTCGAGCAGCAGGATGCGCCGCTGTATTTTGCCCATGACTCCCATTGGAACAGCCGGGGCGCCGCCCTGGGAGCGGATCTGATAAATGAAGCCTTTGGACGGGAAAGCGAATATTTTACAGAGGATTTTTCCCGGCAGATTTCCCATGATGGCGATTTGTACGCCATGATGTACCCGGCGTTTACAGACCCGGAAACGGATGTGGTATTTGGCGATGCGCTGGATTTTTCCTATACCACGGAGGCCACCCGGGCGGACAGCATTACCTTGGGAACGGCGGGAGGCGGCACCGGCAGTCTGCTGTGCTACCGGGATTCTTTTGGAAATCTGCTTTATCCGTATCTGGCGGACAGCTTCGCGGAGGCGCTGTTTTCCCGTGCCACCCGTTATGATCTGACACAGCCGGGCGCGTTTGTGCTGATTGAACTGGTGGAGCGGAATTTGCGCTATTTGCTGCGCTACACACCGGATATGCCTGCCCCTGCGCGGGATTTGTCCCTGCCGGAGAGCAGCGGGACTGCGGCAATAGATGTGGGGCGCTCCAACCTGGAGGGAATGCAGCTGCTTACCGGGCAGCTGCCGGAAACGCCGGACGAAACCTCCGCCATTTATGTGGCGGCAGGAGGTATGGTCTACCAGGCTTTTTGTATGGAGGACAACGGCTTTGCGGCGCATATCCCGGCGGACGCAGCCCCGGAGGGGATTGCGTTTTATGCCGGGGGACAGCTGCGCCTGCTGGCTGTCCAATAAAAATTTTGGAAATGTGAGGAAAATGCGATGAAAAGAATTGCTGTACTGATGGCGTGCATGGCGCTGCTGCTGTGCGCCTGCGGCGCGCCGGAGCAGGAAGCCACCCAGCCTGTAAGCCAGACGACCACAGCTGCTGCACAAATCCAGGCGGAGAGCACTACCCCTGTCCAGCAGGAAACGGAAGCGCCCACGGAGACGGTAAACAGCGCGCTGGAACTGGCTAAGAGCTGCATCGATCAGCCGGTGGAGGAGCTATATGCCTTGATCGGTCAGCCGGAGCGCAGCGACTATGCGCCCAGCTGTCTGGACGGCGCTCAGGGTGAGGACGGCAACCTGTACTATGACGGATTCGTTGTCTACACCTATCGGGAAGGAGACACCGAGACTGTCCGATATGTAGAGTGATCCCAACGCCCACGGAAATGCTTCAGAATTTCCGTGGGCATTCCATTTGGGCGAAGTGATTTCGGTATCTGGGACAATGGCCGCGCCCAAAAGCAGTTTTATTATGGTGTGTTGATTTCCTGTATTTTTCTCCTGTAACCTATGGGTTTCGGGGAATCCTGTTGAATACCGGGGTTTCTGCAAGTTATAACTTGCATTTCCCTTGCTTGTGGTATATACTGAATGAATCAGAAAAATAACATCGCGATTTGCGGAACGGAGCGCCTATGTTTTCCACCATTTGGTTTTATCTGACCCTATGGGTTTCTAAATGTTTCCTTTATTTTTACAAAAAAACTGGGCGGGAGAAGGACGACCGCCCCGGCCTGCTGGCCATGTATCTGTGTCCGGATTTTCTGGAGCGGGTTCGCAAGCCGAAGCTGGTGGTGGCGGTCACCGGTACCAACGGCAAGACGACCATCTCCAACCTGGTCAGCGACGTGCTGGCGTTGGACGGCAAGACGGTGGCCTACAATAACTGGGGGGCAAACTGCAAGGCAGGCAATGCCCGGCTGTTTTTGGATGCGGTGGATATTTTCAATCGTCCCACCAAGGACGCCGCTGTGGTAGAAGCGGACGAACGCCTGTGCTATAACACGCTGCCCTGGATGCAGCCGGATTATATCATCGTCACCAATATCTGCCGGGATTCCGTTCTGCGCAACGCCCATCAGCAGTACATCTTTGACCGTATTGAAAAAGGCATTGCCGTGGTTCCCAAGGCAAAGCTGATTTTGAATGCCGATGATCCCGTCAGCAGCTTTTTGGGAGAGCGCTTGCCCAACCAACGCATTTATTACGGCATCGGCGATCAAGGCACACAGGCGTTTCCCACCCTGGTATCGGATTTTCCTGTATGCCCCCGGTGCGGCAGCAAACCCCGCTTCCGCTTTCGCCATTACCGGGACATCGGCCAATTTGTCTGCCCCTGCTGCGGCCTGACGTCCAAAGAGAGCCAATACCTTGCTACTGACATTGACTTGGCAGGGCAGACGGCCACCGTCCAGGAGAGCGGTACACAGACGCGGTATCCCCTGATCTCCGACACCATTTTCAATGCCTATAATATTATGGCTTTGATCGCTTTGCTGCGGAGCCTGGGAATGGAACAAGAACGGCTGGCTGCGCACATCGCCAAAATCCATATCCCGGAAAACCGCTTGACGCTGGAGGAAGCTGGCGGCATACAGCTCTATACTTTCTCTGCCAAAGGGCAGAATGTATCCGCCGCTTCCACGGTCTTTGAGTATATTGCCAAGGAACCCAGCCGGAAGGAATTGATCCTCCTGCTGGACGAGCACTACGGCGACGATCCGGAGATCGAACTGATTACCTGGCTGTATGAGAGCGATTTTGAATATCTAAAGCAGGATAATATTGAAAAAATCATTGTGGCAGGTCATCGCTATCTGGATTACCATCTGCGGCTGCTGCTGGCAGGGATTCCGGAGGAGAAGATTGTGTGTCTCTTTGATGAGAACGATATTCTGGAGCATGTGCAGACCCGGGGCGTTTCCGCTATTTATGTGCTTCATGACGTATACACCTTCTCCAAGTCCCGGCGGATCCGGGATCAGATCAAAGAGCGTATTCTGCGGGAGCAGCAGGAAGTGGAGGCGTAATATGAAAACCATTGAAGTGCTATACCCTGAGCTGGGACATCTTTACGGCGATTATTACAATGCCGCCTATCTGTCCGCCTCCATGGGAGAGGCGCAGGTCATCCAGACCAGTGAATGGGCGGCTCCTGCGTTTACCCAGGGAAATGTGGATGTGATCTACATTGGCGCCATGTCCGAGCAGAATCAGGAGTTTGCCCTGCAGCGGCTCCTGCCCCATCGGGAGGCCATGCGGGCGGCGGTGGAGGGCGGCACAGTGGTGCTGGCCACCGGCAACGCCCTGGAGCTGTTTGGGAGCTTCATCCAGGACGGGGAGCGGGAACTGCCCTGCCTGGAAATACTGGACTTCCACGCGGTTCGGGATATGGATGGGCGGAAAAACTGTCTGTTCCTGGGGGAGTTCGCCGGGGAGAAGATCGTGGGACACAAAGGACAGGCTTCCTTTGGCTATGGTCTGGAAAAATATCCCTTTATCCAGGTGCAGGGCGGCTTCGGCAGCGATGCCACCGGCAAAAATGAAGGCGTACACTACAAGAACTTCTTTGGTACTTATCTCATGGGGCCGTTTCTGCTGCTGAATCCCTATTTTGTGAAGCATATATTGAAGATTCTGGAGCTGGATACCACCCTAGCCTATGAAAAAGAAATTCTGGAAGCCTATCGCTTTCGCCTGGAGGAGCTGACCCGGCCTGACCGCAGCTTTGCCTTGGGGTCGGAATAAGTAAAGAAATCTGCATATTGGACAGAGCAAAGGCCCGGAGAATCAGAAGATTCTCCGGGCTTCGCATTTAGTTCTGCCCCAGGAACTCCGCCGGATCCATGGCTTCGTCATTATGAGTGACGCTGAAGTGTACATGGTCGCCAATGGCCGACTCCAGCAGGGCAGTCTGCCCCACGCAGCCGATGACGTCTCCCAGCTGTACGCTTTCTCCCGGTGTCACCGATACCTGGGCGTCCAAACTGGAGTACTGGGTGGTATAGCCGCCGTCATGGCGGATCACCACGGTCATTCCCATTGTCTCGTCCTCATAGACCGTATACACTGTGCCGTCCGCTGCAGCGCATACGTCTGTGCCGGCTTCTGCGGCGATGTCGATGCCGTTGTGCACGCGCCAATCCCGGGTAGTGGTGTTATAGGAAAGCGCATCCATTGCATAGGCTGCGACTGTCTCGCCGGCTACCGGGGAAGCGGTTTTCAGCGCCGCATTGGATTGACCCTGGGTGGGTTTGGTGGCCTGACTGGACTGGCTCCCGCTCTGGGGCTGGGTTGCCACCGCCTGGACGTCCGCTTCTGCGGGATTGGTGACCGCAGCAGAGGCGTCCGGCGCATTTGCCTGGATTGGATCGGAATTTGCGTTTTGATAATACAAATAGCCAGAGATCCCGATTGCGACAGCGCACAGGATCAGGGCTATGTAGTAGCCCTTACCGTTCATGCTGCCTTGATTGTTTTTGCTCATTTTCAAGCACCTCCGAGGTAAAGTATTTCCAGCATAAGCAAAAATAAACCAATTTTGCGGAAAATTTCCAGAACTTTTTGCCGAATCGGAATCGACATAAATTGCGCCTGAAAAAAGTGAAAAATTTTTGAAATTTTCATTGACAAACGGGGATTTTCGTATATATTTATATCTGTCACTTTTGGCAAAAAACAGACAGAAACGGGGGAGGATAATGTCCAAGGAACTCATCAGGCTCCAGGATCTTACCATGGAGTTCGACGGGGAGCGTATACTCGACGGCATCAATCTCTATATTAACGATCACGAATTTCTCACTCTGCTCGGCCCCTCCGGCTGCGGCAAAACCACCACCCTGCGGATCATCGGCGGCTTTTTGTCGCCCACATCTGGCAAGGTGCTTTTTGATGGAAAATGTATCAATGAAGAACCCGCCTATAAGCGGCAGATCAATACGGTCTTTCAGCGATACGCCCTGTTCCCGCACTTGGATGTCTTTGACAATGTGGCTTTCGGTCTTCGGGTGGCTAAGCTGCCTAAGGCGGAGATCCAGGAGCGGGTGCAGCATATGCTGGGGGTGGTTGGCCTCAAGGGGTATGAGACGCGGCGGACCGACGCACTTTCCGGCGGACAGCAGCAGCGGGTAGCCATTGCCAGGGCACTGGTAAACCGCCCGAAGGTTTTGCTGCTGGACGAACCGCTGGGGGCGCTGGATCTGCGGCTGCGAAAGGATATGCAGAACGAACTGAAGCGTATTCAGCAGGCCATGGGCATTACATTTATTTATGTGACCCATGACCAGGAAGAGGCGCTGGGTATGTCGGATACAGTCGTTGTCATGGACAAGGGGCGTATCCAGCAGATCGGCCGGCCAGAGGATATATATAATGAGCCGAAAAATGCGTTTGTAGCGGATTTTATCGGCGAAAGCAACATTTTAGACGGCGTAATGCTGGAGGATTACAAGGTTCGCTTCTTTGGGCGGGTCTTCGCCTGCGTGGACAAGGGCTTCGCACCCAATGAACCTGTAGACGTGGTCATCCGGCCGGAGGACATTGATATTGTCCCCCCCAGCGAAGGACACCTGGTGGGCAGCGTTACCAGCGTCACCTTCAAGGGTCTCAACTATGACATCATTGTGGAGTTCCGGGGCTTTAAGTGGCTTATCCAGACCACGGACTATCACGGGGTGGGCGAGAACATTGGCATCCGCTTAAACCCCGAGGATATCCACATTATGCACAAAAGCGAGTATTCTGGTATGTTTGGCGACTACAGCTCTTACTCTGCGGAGTATGACGAGTTGACGGAGGATGCCGGAAATGAGGAAGAATAACTCGGTACTCCTGACCACCCCCTATATTTTATGGATGGTAGCCTTTACTCTGATCCCCCTGGGCGTGGTGGCCTATTATGCGCTGACCGATCCGGCTACCGGCAGCTTTTCTCTAACCAACATTCAGGATTTGGGAATGTATCTGCCGGTACTGGGGACTTCCGTATGGTATTCTCTGGTATCTGCGGCGATCTGCCTGCTGCTGGGCTACCCGGTCGCCTATTATATCGCCCACCGTACGCCGATGATGCAGCGCATCCTCTATATGCTGGTGATGCTGCCTATGTGCATGAGCTTCCTGCTGCGCACACTGGCCTGGGTGGGGCTGTTGCAGGATACCGGCATCCTTAACCGTATTCTGGGGTGGCTGGGCATTGGCCCGGTGCACATGATCCGAACACCCGGCGCGGTGATCCTGGGTATGGTATACAATTACCTGCCCTATATGATTCTGCCGCTGTATTCCACCATCGTCAAGATTGACGGTCGCCTGGTGGAAGCTGCAGAGGATTTGGGCTGCAACGGCGTCCAGGTCTTTGGGCGGGTGATCCTGCCATTGTCCATGCCGGGAATTATTTCTGGCACTACCATGGTTTTTGTACCCGCTGTCTCCACTTTCTATATTTCTCAGAAGCTGGGCGGCACAGATACGGTCATGATCGGCGACGTTATTGAACGGCAGTTCAAGCAGGGGAACAACCCCAATCTGGGAGCCGCGCTGAGCCTGGTGCTGATGATACTGGTGTTTATCTGCACGGGCATCATGAACCGCTTTGCCGGTGCGAACGAGGAAGGCGGTGTCATCGTATGAAGCGGACAAACCGTATTTTCACCATCCTCATCTTTATTTTCCTGTATATCCCAATGGCGGTGCTGATCGTGGCGTCTTTCAATACGGGAAAAGACCTGACGGAATTTGACAGCTTTACGTTCCGGCAATATACGCGGCTGTTCCAGGATCGGACGCTGCTGAAATTGCTGGGGAACTCTCTGCTCCTTTCCGTGTTGGCCAGCGGTATTGCCACGGTTTTTGGGACGATCGCCTCTGTAGGTATTTATGGACTCAAGCCCAGGATGCGCCGTGCGGTAATGAATCTCACCAATATTCCCATGACAAATCCGGAGATCGTCACGGGCGTATCCTTGTCGCTGCTGTTTGTATTTGTGGGCACGCGGCTGCTGGGGCAGCGGAACAGCCTAACGTTTTGGACGCTGCTCATTGCCCATATCACCTTTAATCTTCCTTATGTGATATTGAACGTGATGCCCAAGCTTAACCAGCTGGATCCTGCGCTGACAGATGCAGCCATGGATTTGGGATGTACGCCGATACAGTCTTTCTTCAAGGTAACGCTGCATGAGATTATGCCGGGCATTATCTCCGGCGCCATCATGGCGTTTACCATGAGTCTGGACGATTTTGTAATCAGCTACTTTGTCAGCGGTATGGACTTTATTACGCTGCCGGTGGAAATTTATACCTATGTAAAGAAGCCGATTCAGCCCAAAGTTTATGCCATGTTCACGCTGCTGTTCCTGATGATTTTGGCGCTGATGATTGCCATGAATATCCTGCAGGCGCGTAGCGAAAAGAAAAAAGCGGCCTCTCACGCCGCCCAAGTATAAAACTGTATATTAAGGAGAAGTGCTACTATGAAAAGAATCATTTCTGTCATTGCGGTGCTGGCGCTGCTGATCGGGTGCACCGCCGCTCTGTCCGGCTGCAGCAGCGCTGACGAGACGGTCACCATCAATGTGTATAACTGGGGACAGTATATTGCCGACGGCGAGGACGATTCCCTGGATGTGATCGCCGCCTTTGAGGATAAGTACCCCAATATTAAGGTGAATTACTCCACCTTCGATTCCAACGAGGTCATGTATACCAAGCTGTCCAACGGCGGCATCACCGTGGACGTTATTATCCCCTCCGATTATATGATCGCCCGGATGATTCAGGAGGATATGCTGCTGGAGTTGAACTTCGACAACATCCCCAACTATCAGTATGTGGACGAGGCTTTCCGCAATACCGATTATGACCCCGAGAACAAGTATTCCGTCCCCTATACCTGGGGGACTGTGGGGATCATCTACAATACCAAATATGTGGATGAGGCGGACGTTACCGGCTGGGAGCTGCTGTGGAACGAAAAGTATGCCGGCAAGATTCTGATGTTTGATAACTCCCGGGACGCTTTTGGCATTGCGCAGTATCTTCTGGGCTATGATGTGAATACCACCGATGAGGCGGAGCTGCGTGCCTGTGCTGAAAAGCTGGCGGAGCAGAAGCCTGTGGTGCAGCAGTATGTGATGGATCAGATCTTTGACGCCATGGAGAATGAGGAGGCCTACATTGCCCCCTACTATGCCGGCGACTACCTGACCATGGTGGAGGAGAATCCCGATCTGGCGTTCTATATGCCGGAGCATCAGGGCTTTAACTTGTTCATCGACGCTATGTGCATCCCCTCCTGTGCCCAGGAGAAGGAAGCGGCGGAGACCTTTATCAACTTCCTGTGCGATCCGGAAATTTCCGCGCAAAATCTGGATTACCTGGGATACTCCGCACCGCAGAGCGCCGCCAAGGAGTATATGGATCCGGAAATGGTTGCCAGTGAGATCGCTTATCCCAGCGAGGAAGTTCTGGCCGCAGGCAGCAGCTTTGCTTACCTGCCGGAGGAGACCTCCCGGCTGATGGAAAGCCTCTTCATGGAAGTGCGCAACGGCTAAGATGCCGAACATATCCCCAATGCCCACGGGTTTCCCGTGGGCATTTTTGCAGCAAAACCATTACCAGCCAAATAGAATCATATCGATATAATGGCATAAAGAGTTGACATATATTGTTAGAACTTGTATAATAAAGAAAAAACCACAGGTTTCTTGCGAAACCTGTGGAGTGCACACACTGTGCAGGCGAAAACCGCGATTTGAGAAATCTTTTACTTGAACTCGTAGTGTAATTCGTTGAGGTCATCAACAAAAATATTATAACGCATTCGTGGGAGGTTGTCAATATGGAAAAAGGGAGAGGATCTTATTATCTTGGCTTGGACATTGGTACGGATTCGGTGGGCTACGCAGTCACTTCTCAGGATTATCAGCTGCTGAAATTCCGCGGGGAACCCATGTGGGGGACGCACCTGTTTGAAGCGGCAAAGCTGGCGCAGGAGCGTCGCGCCCACCGTACAGCCAGACGGAGCCTGGATCGGAAGAATCAGCGTCTGCAGCTGCTCAACGAGCTGTTTGCCGGGGAGATTTGCAAAATAGATCCTACCTTTTTCCTTCGGAGGAAGGAGAGCGCGTTATTTCCGGAAGATGCCCAGCAGGGAGTATCTATTTTTGAAAACCGGGAAGCAGAGCAAGCATATCACCGGCAGTATCCTACCATCCATCACTTGATTGTGGAACTGATGGAAAACAGCGCGCCCCACGATATTCGGCTGGTATATCTGGCCTGTGCATGGCTGGTGACGCACCGTGGGCACTTCCTGTATGAAGGCGAGGCGGTGGGGACGTTCTCGGAGACCTACGGGGCGCTGCGCAGCTGCGCGGAGGAAAACTATGGCGGCCTGCCCTGGGCGGACAATGTCAAGGAAACGGAGATCCAGGAGATTCTGGAGGCGCAGAAAAAGGCTGGAGAGAAAGGAGATGCCCTCAAAAAACTCCCCCGCGCCGGGAAGGACGAGGAATTGGGCTACAACCGGACGTGCTTCTTAGATCTCATGTGCGGTAAAAAGGTGGAAGCGGGAAAACTGTTTGGAAAAACGCTGGATACGGACGATGCAAAGATTTCCCTGGACATGGAGGAGGAAGGTTTCGCGGCGGTTCTGGCTAAGCTGGGCGCGGACGGCGAATTGCTGCGAGCCATGCGGGCGGTGTATGACTGTGCGCTGCTGAGCAAGGAAAAAGGTGGAAAACGGTATATTTCCGAAGCAAAAGTGGAGGTATATGAGACGCACCGGCGGGATCTCCAGTGGCTAAAACAATTTGTGCGGAAGTATCTGAACGCCAAGGACTACCGGGAGATTTTCCGGGAGGAACGGAAGAATAAGAAGGATAAGGAGGATAAGAAGTGTAACTATGTTGCTTATACCTACCATACAGAGAAGGGAAAACATCTCAAAAAGGCAGGAAAAGAGGAATTTTATAAATTTTTGAAGAAAAAACTGAAAGAGGCGGAAGGGCGGCTTTCGGAAGAAGACCGGGCGGCGTATGACCAGTGTCTGAATCGTATGGATCTGGGCGCCTTCTTAACGAAGCAGCGGGAGCCAAATAACCGGGTGATTCCCCAGCAGCTATATTATGAGGAACTGGAAAAGATCCTGGAGCAAGCCAGGGGTTATCTGCCTTTGCTTGCGCATATGGACGAAGAAGAGCGGAGCGTGGAGGAGAAGATCAAGGCAATCTTCCGTTTCCGGGTTCCCTACTATGTGGGACCGCTGAACCCTGCGTCCCCGCATAGCTGGGTAGTGCGCAAACAGAAAGGAAAAATCTATCCATGGAACTTTGAAGATATGGTGGATCAGGAGGAAAGTGAGCAGGAATTCATCCGCCGGATGACCAATCAATGCACTTACCTCCCTTGGGAGGAGGTGCTCCCGGAAAACTCTTTGCTATATAGCAAGTTTATGGTGCTGAATGAACTGAACCACCTGCGTCTCAACGGCCTTCCTCTGCCGGTGGCAGCAAAGCAGGCGCTGTATCAGGATTTGTTTGTAGAAAGATCCGGCAAGGTACGCCAGAAGAAAATTGAGGAATACCTGACGAGTCAGGGGCTGATGCGGGCGGGCGATCAACTTAGCGGCCTGGACGGCGGCATACAACACACGCTGCAATCCTATCATGCTTTCCGGAGAATGCTGGCATCCGGCTGCCTGACGGAAAAAGAAGTGGAGGACATCATACGCCACGCCGCGTATTCTGAGGACAAGGGACGCATGAAGCGATGGCTGGCGGCGAATTATCCAGCGCTCACGGAAGATGACCGAAAGTATATTCTGGGTCTAAGGCTGAAGGGCTTTGGGCGGCTCTCAGGGGCGCTGCTGACGCGCATCCGGGAAACGGCAGCGGACGTTCCGGAGGAGGGAAGAAGTATCCTGGAGATCATGTGGGAAACCAACGATGATCTGATGCAGATTCTCTCCCAGAAATATACGTTTGCCACCGAAATTCAGCGGCTGACCGAGGCCTACTACCAGGAGCATGCAAAGACGCTAACGGAACGCCTGGACGAAATGTATGTTTCCAATGCGGTGAAGCGTCCTATTCTCCGGGCTATGGACATTGTGTCGGATGTGGTGAAGGTCATGGGCGGTTCTCCTGCACGCATTTTCGTGGAAATGGCACGTGGCCGTGCACCGGATGAGAAAAAGGAGCGGAAGAAATCCCGCAAGCAGCAGATCCTGGATCTTTATGCCCATGTCCAGGTTGCAGAGATTGCACAGCTGCGCAGGGAATTGGAGGAGATGGGAGAAGCAGCAGAGAGCCGCCTTCAGAGCGACAAGCTGTTCTTGTACTTCACCCAGCTGGGGAGATGTATGTATACCAATGAGCCAATCAACCTAAGCAAGCTGTTTGATGGCGCCAAGCTGTACGACATTGACCACATTTATCCCCAATCCAAGGTACAGGACGACAGCGTGCTGAATAATAAGGTGCTGGTGCGCTCCGAGGTCAACGGCCATAAGAGCGATCACTACCCTATTGTGGACAGCATCCGCATACAGCAGCGGGGATTCTGGGATATGCTGCTGAAAAACGGCATGATTACACAGGAAAAGCACTACCGGCTGACCCGCTCCACCGGATTTACCGAGGAGGAAATGCGCCAGTTCATCAACCGCCAGCTGGTGGAAACGCAGCAGTCCAGCAAGGTGGTGGCGCAGCTTCTGCGGGAGCAGTATCCCGAGAGTGAAGTGGTCTATGTGAAGGCCAGGTTGGCTTCCGCATTCCGGCAGGAATTCAATATGCTCAAAAGCCGCGCTGTCAACGACCTGCACCATGCAAAAGACGCTTACTTGAATATTGTGGCAGGCAATGTTTACCACGAGATGTTTACTCGCTGCCCTTTCCATCGGGACTATAATCTGAACATCAAAGCCATGTTCGAGCACGCGCAGACAGTTCGAGGCGTCCAGGTATGGCGGGGCGGCGAGGATTTGGCAAAGGTGCGGGGCGTCATGGGGAAGAACGCGGTACACGTTACCCGGTATGCCTTCTGCCGAAAAGGCCAACTATTTGATCAGCAGCCGAAAAAAGCGGCTCCCGACCTGGTACCTAGAAAACAGGGACTGAACCCAGAGCGGTACGGCGGCTATCAAAAGGCAACCGCTTCGTTTTACCTGCTGGTGTCCTACCGGATCGGGAAGCAAAATGACGTGATCTTCCTGCCGATTGAACTGATGCATGCCGAGCGAATAGATGCAGATCCGGAATTTAAGGCAGCTTACATAGAGGCAGAGATCGCCCGGCTGAATAGCAACAAGAAACCAGCGGATATCAGAGTACTCCGTGCCGTCAAGATCAACTCCGTCCTGGAACTGGACGGTATGCGGGTCACCATCAGTGAAAAAACTGACAAAGGGCAACGCATTCTTGTTGCCCCGCTGAGTCAGCTGACGCTGGGCATGGAGATGGAGCGCTATGTGAAGCGTTTGGAACGATTTCAGGAAAAGCAGGAGAAGCAAGAGAAGCAAAAGAAGCAAAAGAAGCTGGGAGCCAGTATTCTCCTGGACGAACGTTACGACCATATTACGGCGGAAGAAAATCAGGCGCTGTACGATCTACTGCTGGAAAAGCTGGAGCATTCGGTGCTCCGCCATAGTCCAAACAATATTGCGGAGGCAATACATAGAGAATTGTTTGGACAGCTGGAGCCTGTGGAACAGGTCTATGTATTGCTGCAAATTATCTCCTGGCTCAGTGGAATGCGCACCTGTGATTTAGGGAAGATCGGTGGGTCGGGGACAAGCGGTGGCAGAACTCTAAGCGCGAAACTGTCCAACTGGAAGAAAGACTACCGGACGGTTTATCTGGTGGATATGCCAGCCTCCGGGCTGTTTGAACGCAGAAGTGAAAATCTTCTGGAAGGCTTGCAATGAGCTGGCGGGTGGTAGTGGTTTCCAGCAGATGTAAGCTGGATCTGAAAATGGGCTATATGGTCATCCGCGGCGAGGAAACCAAACGGATCTATCTGGAGGAGATCTCCGTACTGATGCTGGAAAATCCGGCCATTTCCCTGACGGGCTGCCTGCTGGAAGCGCTGGTGGAAAGAAAGATCAAGGTCATATTCTGCGATTCCCGGCGCTCGCCTGCAGCGGAATTAGTGCCATGCCATGGTTGCCACGACAGCCCGCGCAAATTGCGCCAGCAGCTTTCCTGGACACCGGAAATGAAAGGCGCTGTCTGGACCATGGTTATCGGCGAGAAGATCCGTCAGCAGGCGCAGCTGTTGGCCGAAGAAAAGAAGCAAAGGGAGGCTCTGCTGCTGGAATCCTATATTCCGCAGATCGAATTTCAAGACAGAACCAACCGGGAAGGTCATGCTGCCAAGGTATATTTTAACGCTCTGTTCGGAATGGATTTCTCCCGCAGATCCGACGACCCCATTAACGCCGCGCTGAACTACGGCTACGCCATTTTGCTCTCCGCTTTCAACCGTGAGATAGCCGCCTCCGGCTATCTCACGGAGCTGGGGCTGCATCATGATAATGTGTTTAATCAGTTCAATTTGAGCAGCGACCTGATGGAGCCTTTTCGCATTTTGGTAGATCGCTGCGTGCTTTCCATGGAGATATCCGAACGAAGCCCGGAAGTGAAGCGCCAACTATTAAATATATTGAATACCCATATCCGCATTGCGGACGCGCAGCAGACGGTACTAAATGCAATCCGTATCTATTTGAAAAGCGTGTGGGAAGCTTTGAACCAAAATGATATTTCCGCGCTGTGTTTTTATGATCTATGAGTTACCGATTTATGAGAATGATGGTATTTTTTGACTTACCCACGGAGACGGCGGCAGACAGACGCGTATACCGGCGGTTCCGGAATGAGCTGATCCGCAATGGTTTTCTGATGATGCAGGAGTCTGTATACTGCAAACTACTGATGAATACAACCGCTGACCAGGCGGTGCGGGAGACGATTCGCAAAGTTCGTCCGCCCAAAGGGATTGTTCAGATCCTGACCATTACGGAGAAACAGTTTTCCAAGATAGAGTATCTGACAGGCGAATTCAAGAGCGACATCATTAATACAGATGAAAGGATGATCGTACTATGATGCTGGCGCACCCGGCGATGGATACGGTATTTTCTTTTGACGGGGACTGGGTAAACAGCATGGTCGTTGAATCTCCAGATTTTCTGCGGGGCTTCTTACAGGACATCAAAGGACAAATCGCAGGACTTAGCGGCGAAGCGGTGCTGTCCATTGACAATGTGCCGGTGCCTTTTTCGGCGTATGCGGACTTGATTGACGATGTGGTTTCTTTCTCAATTAATCGAAAACCGCTGCTGAATAAGCTGGCGTCCCGCATGGAAAGGCTGGCGATGGATGAGGCGCATTATCTCCAGACGGCGCAGCTGATGGCGGGGCTGGAAAAATATCTGAATGGTTTTTCTTTTGACTTGCCCTGCGGGATAAATTGTGGTAAACTAAGTTTTAGCGGAGTTCTCCGTTCCGCTGGTGTTGAGATCTTGGATGACTATGAGAACGATCTGGAGCGTATTCTGGATTATATGGAATTGATCAGGGAATTGGATCGGGATCGCCTGTTTTTTCTGATCAATCTGCGCTGTTTTTATTCGGATATGGAAATGCAGCGGTTTGTGGAGTCGGTGTGCACCCATCAGCATCGCGTGCTGCTCATTGACTGCGTTGCGAAAAGCCGCCTGCAGCGAGAACGGCGCGTAACGATCGATATGGATCTGTGCGAGTTTTGATGGTCATCCTTGGAAATTGCGCCGCCTCATCGGCTGGTAGTGCCGCGTCCTTGAATATAGATTTGAGGCTTGAGGCTTGAGAGTAGTGTAATTTCTAAGAGGTCTTAAACGCGTCCTTCTCCGGCCCCGGCTACAAGCTGGCTTGAGAGTAGTGTAATTTCTAAGAGGTCTTAAACGCAAAACATACGAATTCAGGCCTTGCGATTGCTTGAGAGTAGTGTAATTTCTAAGAGGTCTTAAACTTTGTGAACACAGTCCCATCCCTAAATCCCGCTTGAGAGTAGTGTAATTTCTAA
>DVKX01000068.1 GCA_018715805.1 Candidatus Faecousia intestinigallinarum
TCATACTAGCACCTATGAAGCACTTCAGACGTGCCATCACCTGAAAATACCTGCTCATACTAGCACCTATGAAGCACTTCAGGCGTGCCATCACCTGAAAATACCTGCTCATACTAGCACCTATGAAGCACTTCAGGCGTGCCATCACCTGAAAATACCTGCTCATACTAGCACCTATGAAGCACTTAAGGCGCGCCATTGTTGAAAAATATCCGCTCATTCCAGCAGCTGAGAAGCAGTTTATTTTCTTGGCAGCAATAGCTTGCGCACTTCAATGTCCGAACAAATATTCCTTTATTTTGCAGAAAAACAAGATATTTTACGTTTTCTCCGAACTTTTATTGACATTTCATCCAATCTATGTTATAGTATATATAAGCACTAAGAAGTATTCAGGAAGGCGTATATACCTTCCTCCTCAATTACTAAGCAACGTAACGGACGCATTTGCCCTACAGGGTTTGATGCGTCTTTTTTTGTTTTTACAGGCCTGTATCGCCTGCTCGCAGCCAAAAGGGGTACAAATATCCGCATTATGCCGGATTACAATGGTAACTTACTGGTTCACAGTATGTTACCGCGTCAGGACGGAGGTGTATTGGCACCCCCGTTTTGTTTTTCTTGTAAATCTTTCAGTCTGGCTGCGCGAAGCAGTAAGCGCGTTGTCCGGCTGCCCGCAGACGAAAAAATCTGCAACCGTACACCTTGCTGCTTCCTCAAGCCGTTTCCGATCCGGTTTCGGGTGTCCATCTGATCGGAACCCCTTTGTTTGGAGGAAATAATGAATTTTCAAACCCTCTGCTGGCTGCAATCCGTGCTGGATGCAAGCAATACCCTCTCTACGGCATTGGCGCGGTCACTGCCCAAGCTGTCCCTTTGCAGCCGTTCACTTGAAGACCTGATCCGCAGCAACTCTCCTGCGCTCTCTGACACCGTCGCCAGACAAGTCATTTCCGACCTGATCAGTGAAACTGCCGCGTGCTGCAACGCTTTTCACCGCTTCTTCGAGTATATGGATCCACAGGGCTTCTCTGCTCCACCTGCGTTGAAACCACATGTGGAGCAGCTCCGTGAGTCGGTGGATATGGAACGGCGTCGTCTCGGCATTTCTGCTCAGGTCGATGCTGACCGTGTTCTTCTATTGCGCACGGTCCATCCGATCACACGCTATTCCAGAACCGCTTCCGGCTCTCCCTACGACCCGGAGATCCAGCTGGCTCTGGAACAGGCACATGCAGAGGCATACCACGCCGGTCTGCTCGCAAACAGCTGTCTTCCCAGTCCATGCACGGTATTTTTCTGGCATGTGTACAGCCGCAGCAACCATCGAAGCTGCATCAGCTACCCGGACAACGACAACTACTTAACCAAATCCATCATTGACCTCATCTGTGCGGTGTTCGGCCTGCAGGACATCGACACTGAGCTCTCACTATTTCATTCCACTGCGCTGGACGACGACCTTGCCCCGCTGACCTATGTTTTCGTCGTTCCCAATGACTCGGACCTCGCCTCGTTCCTGTCCTTCCCATCGGTCAAAGAGCGTCTGCTGCGTGCTTAATCCGCTGCGAAGCCGGCCTTGCACCGCCCGATTTGCAGTCACAATGCAGTAAAAAGTAGCTGCAAAATCCGGGAATTTCCCAGCCCCGGAGTTTGAAGCCCCACTCTGCGAAGCTCCTGTTCGATTCACCTCATATACAGACGCTTTTCCGACAAAAACCGCTGTTTTCAGAACAAAATCCAGCACTGGGAAACAGACTGTGCAGAGGACAGCAGCCGCCCTATATGCAAAGACCCATCTCGAACCCCATCAATCTTTGGCGGCTGCTGACGGTTCCGGCCATCATCTCAATCATAAAAAGCTGCGGGGCGGAAGCCATATTTTAAGTGATAACGCACGGGATCATCTAAATGGATTTAGGCTTCCTGTCCCGCGGCGATGCCCCCATCCCTTATCTTCCGGAACCGTATCGGAACAGATCTGCCTGATCTGTTTCGATCCATTCCGTGAGCGACAGGCGAAGACGGATGCGGATTTCGTATCTACCCCCCTCAGGAGCAACTTGTGCTCTATTTGAGCACAAGTGAAAATGTCGGTCGTCTTGAATATGCTCATTTAACCATTCGTTTTATCAAACAACTTATGTCTGTGGCTTTAAGACCTAATCGCTGCAGGCTTCGGACAATTCCAGGAGGTTTTTACTATGATCCCCAAAAATTTGACTACGCAGCAAGTTCTGATCCTCGCTTCTCTTCCGAGCGGTATCCTGACTACAACCGCAGCACAAAATGCCCTGCCGCATCTGAGCAGGCAGTCGATCCGGGCTGCCATAAAAAAACTTGTCGACCAGCACTATCTGGTTTCGTGCAGCTGTACGGTCAGGGATCGCAAGTCGGAAAAGCACAAAATATCCTACTATAAGCTGACCGGAAAGGCAGTGTCGGATATCTTCCCATCGCTGTTCCTCCAATCCGATCTTGCCTTTGAATACCTGATTCTGCATCCTTTCGGTCCGGAGAAGGCAGGTCCATTGACACCCTATGTGCGCGACTCGTATACAATCAATCGCCTATGCCGCATCATCGAATGTGAGCAGTTCTGCTCGGCAGCCGGTGTACGCACCCTGATAGATCCGCGCGATATTGACCTGCCTGCTGTATTTGGCCGTTCTGAAAAGTCTCCGGTCTGCCGCACGCAGCTGATCGGGCTGGATCTGAACGAAGCCGCTTGTGAACTGTACAGGAAGGGAGCTTTCCTCCCGAGCAGCGGCTCAAAATGCGATCCGGTCTCGGACTTCTGCTTCTACCGCTCTGTTGAGATCTCCCGTCTGGCCAATCCATCCAAGGACCCTGCAACGATCCTCTCCCCTGCCGTTGGCGTCCTGTCAAGCCGCAGCCGTGCGCTGGCGGTTTATTGCACGCCCAAGCACGGTGGTATGAGCTGGATCGAGCGTTCCGAAAATAATTTTGCGAAAGGTGCAGAGCTGTTTGTACGGCACACGGATGGAGCAGCTTTCGAATATGGTTTTAGTGTCAATGAAGCCATCCTGTTCTACCGCAATGATCGCGAACTGATGAACTTCCTGCAGGGCAAGCGGCTGAGCAGTGCATTGGATTACAAGGTGCTGGGGCGGCCATATCAGTGGCTTTATGCGATCCCATTTACATTGGACGGCCTAAATATTTTGCGTCAGCTCCTTCTCGATCCCAATTTTGCCCATAAGGAGATCATCCGTGCTGCGGTTTCTATGGGTCCATCCGCGACCGTTTACACTAATTTGGATGCAAGCACCCCGCTGTGCATTCTCGAACATGACACGTTCTGTGCCCTGCCGCTCAATATCACCATGCTGGCTGCGGTGATCGATGCTGCTGCCAAGGGTTTGGAATTGCCCTGGTTCCTTGGCTATCCAATGTACAGCAATGTGCTCCGGAAGCTGTTTCCCGAGGGCAGCGTGACGGAGGCACCACTACCGGTGTGCAGGGGATAGTTGTGGTATTTGTGACATTCTCAAATTCTCATAAATTGAAAATAGGTGACTAACGTACAAACTAGCAAAGCAACGCCGCTATCCGATCACGTTGGATAGCGGCGTTGTAAATTGCGATTTTTTGTATGCAAATAGTGCTTTAACTGGCATTAGCTGTTTAATCTATGATCTGTTGGATAAGCAAATTAACATAATCAGATTTTATCAGACTGACATTGTGACCTTTCTTCCATCTTGTTCAGCAGATACGCCATGTTCCTGCCGAGAACACGCATTGTATTCAGACCTTCCTCGTCGTTCCGAACATCACCCGGCATCTGTCCGTATGCCAAAGCCCAATAGCAAGAGCCTACTACGAACATTTCCTGCAACAGGAAGAAGTGGTTCATGGCATCCAGTGCATTGACTGCACCACCGCGCCGGGCTGCGGTGACGGCCGCTCCTACCTTGTGGCGGAACAGGCCGGCCTCCCGGTTCATATCAGTCACTACCGAGGCCCGCTCCAAAAATGCCTGCATATTGGTGGAAAGGTTGGCTGTATAAACCGGAGAGCCGAGGATGATGCCATCCGCCTCTTTCAACTTGTCGAAGATTTCCCGGAAATTGTCTTTGCGATGGACACAATTCAGCTGCCCACCGCAGGCCCAGCAAGCCTTACAGGGGCTCAATGACCTGACCGGCAAGCTGAATCATCTCGGTTTCGATACCCTCTTTGTTTAATTCCTCAAATATCTGGTTGATTAGAATGGCAGTGTTTCCGTCCTTCCGGGCACTGCTATTGATTGCTATAACTTTCATTGTCTGCTTCTCCTTTTTAATACCAGTCGTGTTTTTCATCCCGGTTCAGCATGGCAATCTGCGCCATTTCCTCGTCCGTCAGCTCAAAACCGAACAGGTCAAGATTTTCCCAGATGTGGTCGGGGTTGCTGGAGCCGGGGATGACCACCACACCCCGCTGGAGGTTCCAACGTAAAATCACCTGAGCAGAGGTAACGCCGTGGGCTTCTGCGATGGCAGAAATGGTTTCATCTCCCAACAGCTCCGAGGTGTGGCCTCGTCCGCCAAAGGGATACCATCCCTGCACCGTGATGCCCAGCTCCTGGATATACGGCACCACATCCGGCTCCTGATAGTAGGGGTGGATCTCATTCTGTACCAGCGCCGGGGTGATGTTCACCTGCGGCAAAAATTCCTCCAGTTCCTCAATGTACCAGTTAGAAAGGCCGATGGAGTGGATTTTTCCGTCCGCCACCGCCTGCTCCATAGCAAGGTAGGCTTCCACATCCCCGGTGCCGGGATGGTGGAGCAGCAGCATGTCGATGTAGCCGATGTCAAGGGTATCCAGCGCCAGCTCAATGGCGGCCTCCGGGTCGTTAAACTGGCTGGGGTAGAGTTTGGTAATTACAAAGATTTCCTCTCTTGGTACATCTGAATCCCTGATTGCCCGTCCAACAGCGGCCTCATTATGATACATGTAGGCCGTGTCAATCAATCTGCCGCCAGCATTTAATAATGCGGTGACAGAGTTATAGCACTCTTCATCTGACAGGCTGTAAGTTCCCAAACCCATAATAGGCATTTCGTAGCCGCTGTTCAAAGTCACTGTTCTTGTTTCAAAGTTAAATGTCCGAGCCAGCGATGTGTCCCCTGTTTCCGGCAAATCGAGTCCGTCAATCCACCTCTCTATTTCATCTCTGGAAGTTCCACTTGCAAATCGCTGACCGTCCAACCAGTCAGCGTCAGGTGCCAGACTATGGAGATCATCATCGCTGGAACCAATCCCGCTGCTGTGGGAGGTACAGAAAGGTACAATGGTCTTTCCGGAAAGATCATAAGATTCCAGAAATGTGCTGATAATTCGGGGGGCCTGTCCATGCCAAATCGGATAACCAAGAAGAACAACGTCATATTGAGCCATGTTTTCTACTTCGCCAGAGATTGCAGGGCGGGCGTCTGGATTATTCTGCTCTTGGTCTGCCCGACCATCTGTGTAATACGCCAAATCTTCTTCTGTGTAGGGATCTTCTGGTATAATCTCGTAGAGGTCAGCGTTCAAAATATCTGCGGCATACTCTGCCAGAGGCCGGGTCGTTCCTGTTGCGGAGAAATACGCAACCAAAATGCTGTTGCCACCGCGGGAAGGTTCGGTTCCCCCTTCCAAATATCTATACAGCAAGACAGCAGCCTCGGCACGAGTTAGCCCGCTCTGGGGTTGAAAATTGTCGTCCGCCCGGCCAGTTAACAGACCAGCAGATAGTGCCCAGCCAGCGGCGGAGCTGGCCCAATCCGAAACTGAGGCTGCATCCGAAAATGTTCCTGTGCTTTCTGCGGCAGGCATTTCCGCATACCGCCACAAAATGGTCACAGCCTGTTCACGGCTCACCGGGTTATTGGGGCCAAACCTGCCATCTCCATAGCCTGACAGGATACCCGCCTCTACAGCCCAATCCACCGCATCAGCGTACCATGCGTCAGCTTGGGTATCTGAAAATCCAGCTGAAGAATTTGCAGCCGGACTGCTTTCCATTCGCCAAAGTATGGTAGCCAGCATAGCCCGGCTCATCGTATCTGCCGGCGAAAAAGTCGTGGCTGTGGTTCCCGCAAAGATTCCGTGTTCATAGCAATACTGAACCGCCTCGGCATACCAATCATCGTGTGAAATATCGGAAAACGGCAAATTTTGCTGCGCGGTGTCTGTTGTTTGTGCCACCGTATTATCTTCTGGAATTTCCTGCGCCGCGCAGGCAGTCATTGTCAATGAAATTACCGTACAAACGGACAACAGCACAGATAGAATAGACTTTTTCATTTGTTTTCCTCCTTCCGAACGGCTCTAATAATGCGTGCAGGGACACCTCCTGCTACCGTCATAGATGGGACATCCTTGGTAACTACCGCTCCGGCAGCTATTATAGCTCCATCTCCAATGGTCACGCCTGGGGTAATGGTGGCATTGGCCCCGATCCAGACGTTTTTCCCGATGACAATGGGGGCAGGAATCGTTTCATTGCGTCGTTCCAGATCCTCGTTATGGTTCAAGGTGGCCAGCACAACATTGTGACCGATCAATGCGCCATCCCCAATGGTAATGCCGCCCTGATCTTGAAAGTGGCAACTTGTGTTGAGGAACACATTTTTCCCGATAGTGATGTTCTGCCCATAGTCGGTATAAAACGGCGGAAACAGGCAGAATCCTTCGCCTACAGGTTTACCGATCAGTTCCGAAAACAGTCGGGTCACTTCCTCCGGCTCATGGTACTGAAAATTCAGTTCTGCGGTGAGCCGCATGGCTCTTTGGGCAGCAACGCGCTGATATTGGTAAACCGGAAGGCCCATCTCAGCAGCCCGCCTCTCAATTTCCTCATAGCCCAATGCAAACACCTCCCGCTTAGTACCAGCCAAACAGGGAGCGGCCCTCATTCAATCTGCTCAGCTGTTCTAAATCTTCTTGTGCCAGAGTGAAGTTCAGGCTGTTCAGATTTTGTTCCATCCGATCCCGGTGAACCGATTTAGGAATGACTGCGATCCCGTTCTGGGTCAGATAGCGCAGTGCCACCTGTCCAGCAGTTTTGCCGTACTTCGCGCCGATCTGGTGCAGCAGCGGCTCGGCAAAAATATTCCTCCGCCCCTCGGTGAAAGATGCCCATGATTGCATTTGGGTACCGTGTGTATCTAACAACTTCTTCAAAGTAAGCTGGGGATAGTAGACATGGGACTCTACCTGATTGACCGCGGGGATGATACCGCAGGAGCGGATAAAGGTCTGATACTTTCGTTCATCAAAATTAGAAATACCAATCGCACGGATTTTTCCTGCTTGATAGGCTTCTTTAAGCGCCTCATACATTTCCAGCGCATTTTCATAGGGCTCGTGGATTAAAAGCAGATCGATATAATCAGTCTGCAATTCATTCAGGGATTTCTCAATGCCCGCCTTTGCTTTTTGATAGCTCGCGCTGGGGCGATACAGCTTCGTGGTGAGAAAAATGTCCTGTCTGGGCAAGCCGCTTTCTTGAACGGCCTTACCCACAATATCCTCATTGTCATACATCTGGGCGGTGTCAATCAGGCGATAGCCCAGCTCCAGCGCAGTCAGGATGGCTTTTTTACCGGCCTCGCCCCGCACATCCCAGGTGCCAAAGCCAACCATCGGCAGCTGTACTCCGTTGTTTAGTGTTAAATAGTCCATATTACCTCCGGTTTATGCCATTTCTTTCTCCCATTCACGGAGGGTATCCACACCGGCCTCATCGCCCAGCTTCTCCAGACAGGAAACTTCCTCATCGCTCAGGACAATCTGTGCGGCAGCGGCAGCTTCCTCCACCTGACGCACTTTGGTCACGCCAATAATGGGAAGGGTGCCCTTCGCAATGGCCCATGCGGTAGCCACCTGTGCAGGGCTGGCCTGATGGACTTCTCCGATGCTGCGCAGCTCCTGAATCAGCGCCTCCAGTTCTTTCAAATGCGGGTTGTAGGCTTCTCCACGGCCTGTTCCTTCCGGGAAGGGGTGAGCGGTGTCAAAGCGGCCGGTGAGCGCCCCCTGTTCCAGCCATGTAGGCGTAGAAGGTGATGCCATTCTCCTTGCAGTAGTCCAGAATACCGGCCTTTTCCGAAGAACGGTGCAACAGACTGAAGTGGTTCTGAACGGCAGAAATTTTCAGCCCTTCCGCAGCCAGAATCTCACCTGCCCGTTTGATTTCCGCAAGGTTGTGGTTGGAAACGCCGATGGCCTTAATCTGGCCGCTCTTTGCCAGTGGGATCAGGTCTGGCGTCCATCTCTCCACATCCATCGGATTGTGAATCCAGTAGATGTCGATCACATCCGTATGCAGGCGCTCCTTACTTCCGTCAATCATGTGCTGCATGGCATCGGGAGTTCCGTCCGCAATCTGCGGAGTGAACTTGGTGGACAGGATCACATCCTCCCGGCGCAGTTCCGTTACAAAGTTTCCCAGGATGCGCTCAGAAGTTCCCTCGCCGTATACAGCAGCGGTGTCCCATAAGTTCAGACCCAGCTCCATTGCCTTATCAAAGACAGGCTTCAGATCATTCTCAAACAGATGGTTTCCAAACACCTGATCTCCACCGGCGGCACCGGCGCCCCAGGACCAAGCGCCCA
This sequence comes from Candidatus Faecousia intestinigallinarum, assembly GCA_018715805.1. Lineage (GTDB taxonomy): Bacteria > Bacillota > Clostridia > Oscillospirales > Oscillospiraceae > Faecousia > Faecousia intestinigallinarum. The sequence goes on from DVKX01000068.1 coordinate 8,611, forward strand.
AAGCAATATGCGGCATAGTTTTTTTGTTCATGCGAAAATTCCTCCCTGATGTTCTAATTGAAACAATAAATAGTCCAAGCAGTCGATTTCCTTTTGCTTGGTATGTACCGTGTTCAGCAATTCTTTTTTGTGACCAGCCAATAGCCGCTGCAATCCGTTCAAATCATTGTCGCGCGCTAAAGCCACGCATTTCTGAATGGTTTCTTCATTGCAGCCGACATCCTCCAAATTCTGAAGAAGGATTCCCCGCCGGTCTGTTGCCTCTGCCACGTTACCACCTCCTCATGTTTATATTTTATCGAGGCAACGCAGAAATGCAAAATGCTTAGTTTTAATTTCCAGTCATTCTTGTAATGAATTTCTATCCGTGTTATACTGAGGACATACAAAGGAGGTTACGATATGGAAATTCGGGTACTTCGCTACTTTCTGGAAGTGGCGCGGGAAGGGAATATTACGAAATCTGCCGCATATTTACATATTTCACAACCAACTTTGTCGCGCCAGCTGAAGGAATTGGAAGAAGAACTGGGCAAGAAACTGTTTGTCCGCAGTAACTACTCTGTAAAACTGACCGAGGAAGGGATGCTACTGCGAAAGCGGGCCGAGGATATTCTTGATATGGTGGACAAGACCACAGAGGAATTTCGAGCGCTGGATGAGATCAATGGCGGTGATATTCATATCGGCTGCGCGGAATCCGACGGGATCAAGTATGTGGCTCGTGCCGCCAAAAATCTGCGCAAGCGTTATCCTAATATCCGATATCACATCTATTCCAGCGGGACGGATGCTGTCAACGAACGGCTGGATCGGGGTCTGCTGGACTTCGCAGTAATCGTTCAGGAGGTCGATCTGTCCCGGTACAACTACCTGCGTCTGCCGGTCCAGGATATCTGGGGCGTACTCATGCGGAAAGATGACCCGTTGTCCAAAAAGGAACACATCCAAATCAGCGACCTGCGCGGCTTTCCGCTGATCTGCTCACGTCAAGGTCTGCGGGAGGAGATGGTAAAATGGTTTGGGGACGAATTGGAAAAGCTGAGCATTGTTGCCACCTATGATCTTCTGTACAACGCTTCCATCCTGACACGGGAAGGACTTGGATATGCCATTGGGTTTAAAGATCTGGTCTACACCGGCGCGGACAGTGAACTATGCGTCCGTCCGCTGAAGCCTGCGCTGGCTTCACCTATGTATCTTATCTGGAAAAAATATCAGGTCTTTACTCCGGTTGCCTCCCTGTTGCTGGAGGAACTGAAGACCCAGATTGCCCAAGGACAGTATCAAGAGTAAGATAGCTTACCGTTATTGGTATTCCTTCCGCGTTTTATAACATTACTGCTCCGAGCGCATTGCTTAGCCCTGTCCATAACACGTTCTGCGCCCTGCCGCTCAATATCACTATGCTTGCTGCGGTGATCGATGCTGCTGCCAGGGGTTTGGAATTGCTCTGGTTCCTTGGCTATCCGATGTACAGCAATGTGCTCCGGAAGCTGTTTCCCAAGGGCAGCGTGACGAATGCGCCGATGCCACTGGAATGAGGGCGGCCGTGCCGTCTCGTTTTGTGGGCTGTCCAGTTTTGCCCGTTACCCTGTCAGCTCTCACTGTGTAATATAATGGTGCCGGATCGGCCTGCTCATAATGAGCTGAACCGATCCGGCACCGCTTCTTTTCAGTTTTTCTGTATCTTTTATCCGGTGACTATAAGTGTATAGTCCCATATATAAGCTGCGGCATATCAACCTTCTTTTCCATATGGCAATGGCCGCAGTACCAACACCTATGACGTAGTCCACAGTGTTTCTGTCGCTCAATTGGAGAACCATCAGAGCTATCATCCAACCGAAAAATCATTATGGATACATTTCTCTAAATCCTATTGACAAATCTCTGCGCAGAAACTATAATATAACAGCGTTATATAGCAGAGTTATATGAAAGGGCGCATGTGTATGAGCGAAGTAGAAACAACGACTTTACGCTTAATCCATTCGGCGGCTATGCAGGAATTTCTTGAAAAAGATTTTAAATCTGCTTCCTTACGCAATATTGTGAAAAAAGCTGGTGTTACGACAGGCGCGTTCTACGGCTATTACGCCAGCAAAGAAAACTTGTTTGAATCGTTGGTTTATGAACAATATGAGCATTTTATGGGGATTTTTCAAAAAGCGCAGCAAGATTTTTCCAATATTCCGCAGGAGGAGCAGCCAAAGCATTTGGGCGACATATCCGGCGCATGCATGGATGAAATGCTTTTGTATGCCTACCAGCATTTAAATGTATTTAAGCTCATCCTTTGCCATTCGGAAGGGACACGCTTTTCCCACCTGATTGACGAAATGGTGGAAATAGAAGTCAAAGGGACGCATGACTATTTAGCGGTACTGGAAAAATTGGGCAGACCTGCGCCGCCGATTGACGAGCATTTGGAACACGTATTGATTACCGGCATGTTTAA
>DVKX01000069.1 GCA_018715805.1 Candidatus Faecousia intestinigallinarum
ATTGTTATCAAAAGACTTCTTCAAGTGCCGCAACCCCGCATAAATACTGGCTTTTTACGACCTCTCAGTTTACTCCCATTCAATGGTGCCGGTGGGCTTGGGGGTGAGATCCAGGAGGACGCGGTTGATGCCGGGAACCTCGGTGACGATACGGTTGGTGATATGGTGGAGGAGAGCATAGGGGATCTCCTCAATGGTGGCGGTCATGGCGTCCACGGTGTTTACCGCCCGGATGATAGCAGGCCACTCAAAGCTGCGCTTGCCGTTCTTCACGCCGGTGGACTTGAAATCGGGCACCACGGTGAAATACTGCCAGACCTTGCCGGCCAGACCGTTTTTAGCAAACTCTTCCCGCAAAATGGCATCGGACTCCCGCAGAGCCTCCAGACGATCCCGTGTGATGGCGCCCAGGCAGCGTACCCCCAGGCCGGGGCCGGGGAAGGGCTGGCGGTACACCATCTCGTCCGGTAGACCCAATGTGGAACCCACCACGCGGACTTCATCCTTAAAGAGCAGCTTCAGCGGCTCTACCAGCTGGAAGTGCATATCCTCAGGCAGGCCGCCTACGTTGTGGTGCGCCTTCACCCCATCGCTCTCCAAAATATCGGGGTAAATGGTACCCTGCGCCAGGAACTCCACACCTTCAAATTTCCGGGCTTCCTCCTCAAAAATGCGGATGAACTCGCCGCCAATGATCTTCCGCTTGGTCTCGGGATCGGTAACGCCTGCCAGCTTGTCCAGGTAACGGTCTGTGGCGTCTACATAGGTCAGGTTGGCGTGCATCTCATTGCGGAAAACCTGGATGACCTGCTCGCTTTCGCCCTTGCGCATAAGACCGTGATTCACGTGCACGCAGCACAGCTGCTGGCCGATGGCCTTAATGAGCAGAGCCGCCACAACAGAAGAATCCACGCCGCCGCTGAGCGCCAGCAATACCTTTTTGTCGCCCACCTGCCGACGGATCTCTGCGATCTGCTGGTCGATAAAGGTCTGCGCCTGCTCCTTGGTGGTGATACGAACCATGTTTTCCGGCCGCTTATTGCTATTCATAGATTGATTTCCTCCTGATCGAATTTGAAATCTTGGGTATATTTTAGCGGATAAGGCGGAATTTTTCAATATCTATCGGAGGCTTTTCAAAAAATTTGTGAAAACATCTATTGACAGGGCGATGGAAAAGGAATAGAATAAGCATAGACAACAAAATTTAAGTTTTATTTAGGAGGAACGCCATGACCCAGCGGGAGCGACAAATTCTACAGTGCATCGAATCCAACCCAATGATTTCCCAGCAGGAATTGGCGGATACCCTGGGCATTACCCGCTCCTCGGTGGGTGTGCACATCTATAATTTAATGAAAAAGGGCTATATTGCGGGAAAAGGCTATGTGCTCCGCTCCGGCAGCTATGCTGCGGTGGTGGGGGGCGTAAATATGGACATTGGAGGCCGCGCATTCCAGCCATTGGTGCAGAAAGACTCCAATCCCGGCGCTATTACCATGAGCCTGGGCGGCGTGGGGCGAAACATCGCTCACAACCTGTGTCTGATGGGGGTGGATGTGCGTCTGCTCACCGCCTACGGCGATGATGTGTATGGCCAGCGGATCAGCGCCGCCTGCTCGGAGATTGGCATTGATACTACCCATGCCCTGAAGGTGGCGGGTGCGTCCACGTCTACCTATCTCTTTATTGCTGGGCCTGACGGGGATATGGCTGTAGCCATGTCGGATATGGAGGTATGCAAGGAGATTACGCCCGCTTATCTTTCTGCCAATCTGGCGCTGCTGAATAATGCGCAGGTGATTGTGGCGGACGCCAATATTCCGCAGGAGTCCTTGGTATTTTTGGCGGAGAATACAAAAGCGCCGCTGTTCTGCGACCCGGTATCCACCATCAAAGCGGAAAAGCTGCGCCCCATCCTCCATAAGATCCATACCCTGAAGCCCAACCGGATGGAAGCCGAGCTGCTGTCCGGCCTGACCATAAATTCCCGGGAGGATGTGGCAGAAGCCGCTGGGGCGTTGCTGGAGAAGGGGGTGCGCCGGGTGTTTATTTCCATGGGAGCGGACGGCGTGTATGCCGCCACCCACAGCGAACAGCTATGGCTGCCGAACCTGCCGGGGCGCATGGTGAACACCACCGGCTGCGGCGACGCGTTTACGGCGGCGCTGGTATGGGCGTATCTGGAGGGTACGGATCTGAAAGGAACTGCTCTGGCCGGCCTGGCGGCAGGCGCCATTGCCATGGAGAGCCAACAAACCATCAATCCCGCTATGAGCGCTACGGCGCTGCGTCAGCGTATGGGATAAAAAACTGTCTGCGGAAATCTTATTCAAATTATAATATGGAAAGGTGAACTGACATGAACATGAACAAGTATCTGGATGTAAAGCCCGAGGTGGCCGAGGCGCTGGCTGCTGGTAAACCTGTGGTGGCGCTGGAATCTACCATTATTTCCCATGGTATGCCCTATCCCCAGAATGTGGAAACTGCATTGAAGGTAGAGCAGGTCATCCGGGACAACGGCGCGGTGCCGGCTACCATCGCCATCATCGGAGGTCGTCTGAAGGCCGGCCTGACTCCGGAAGAGATCGAATACTTCGGCAAGAAAGGGCATGCCATCACCAAAGCGTCCCGTCGGGATCTGCCTGTGCTGTGCGCACGGGGCGAGGATGGCGCGACTACGGTGACCACTACCATGATCATTGCCCACATGGCGGGGATCTCCGTGTTCGCCACCGGCGGCATCGGGGGCGTGCATCGGGGCGCGGAAACCACCATGGATATTTCTGCCGATTTGGAAGAACTGGCGCAAACCCCTGTAATGGTGGTATGCGCGGGCGCGAAAGCGATCCTGGACTTGGGACTGACGCTGGAGTATCTGGAGACCCACGGCGTGCCGGTGATCGGCTACGGCACAGAGGAACTGCCTGCCTTCTATACCCGCAAGTCCGGCTTCCGGGTGGATTACCGGATCGACACCCCTGCCGACCTGGCCGCCGCTTTCAAGGCGCAGCGGGATCTGGGACTGCGAGGCGGTATGCTGGTGACCAATCCCATCCCCGAGGAATACGCCATGCCTCTGGAAGTAATCAACGCGGCCATTGACCAAGCTGTGGCCGAGAGCGTAGAGCAGGGGATTCGCGGCAAGGAGTCCACGCCGTTCCTGCTGGCGCGGGTAGCGGAGCTTACCGGCGGTGATTCCCTGGCATCCAATATCCAGCTGGTATTCAATAATGCTAAGGTGGCGGCGCGGACGGCGGCTGCCTATGCCTCTCTGTAAGAATGCGCGTATGCCCCTGGCGAAAGCTGGGCACGGGAAACCTGCGAACAAAGCAGTTTTGCGCTGGAGTCTGAAATAGCGATTGCGCCCCGGCGTCGGCCGGGGCGCAATCGCTATTTCAGGAGGAGTTGTCAGGGTAGGGAGCCGCAATCGCAGGAGTCTTCTGCCTCCGCATCCGGAGGCAGAGAAATATACCGGCAGGCCAGAGCGAGTAAATGACGGCTCATCTGTTCGCCCAAAAGCACATAGCCCCAGGCGGTGTCTTTTTCGTCCTCTGTCATGGCGTCGGTCAAATCATCGAAAGCGTCCTCCAGGGTCACATATTCCCGGTGCAGACGCTGGTATTCCGGGTCGCGGCTGGCCAGGCGGAGGATATATTCCATTGCGAGCCGGTTGGCGTTGTCCATAGGGCGCTCCTTTTTATGAAAAACAAGGCGGGCGAATGCCCGCCTTGCAAATCCTGCCCCTCTATTCTGAAAAGCTCCCGAAAGGAGACGCACCCCGGTACGGAAGCAATGTGTTACGCGCGCTACACATAGTCTTTGGGAAGATCCCGTGAGGGCGGATTTCAGTAGGCTTACTGTCTGCATATCGCGGCGCAAAGCGAGGCAGACGGATGTTTTACTACGTAATTGTACTAGTAAAAACAGTATAGCACATAATTGTACTATAGTCAAGTGCAAAGGTGGTGCAATTATGAAATACTATCCGCGTCTTAAGGATCTGCGGGAAGACCGGGATCTGAAACAGAAGGAGATTGCACCGATTCTGCATACATCGCAGAGACAATACAGCCGATGGGAGACGGGAGAATCGGAAATACCATTTGGCTTGGCGATTGTGCTGGCGAGGTACTACAATGTTTCCCTGGATTACATTGCGGGTTTGACCAACGATCCGCAAGGCGGCGTACAGCAGTGGAAAGGAAAATAAACGGGCGATTCGGAGAGAGCCGCCCGTTTTGTATTTGGTGGGAAGGGAGCGCGTATTTTCAGAGCTGTCTCAAAAAGAAAAACCGGGGAAAAAATTCCTCGGCATCGAACAAAATCTATTGACATTAAGGCGTCAGTATGATAAAATGAATCTCCATACTGTGGGGGTCTGGCCTGTCGCATAGCTTCCTTTCTTACACGGCTATTTTACCACAGGAAATGGGCGCTGTCAAGAGGGAAATTTATTTTTGACAACGAATCCGAGCGTATTAAATTATTGCACATGATTCCGGCACTGCGCCGAAAGAAAGGCTGTGATGTTTCAAATGGCAATGGTCAGGGACGAAATGTTCGGCAAGACCAAGCGTAAAAGCTACGCGAAGTACAACGAGATCCTGGAAATGCCCAATATGCTGAAAATCCAGAAAGACTCCTATCAGTGGTTTCTGGATGAGGGGCTGCGGGAGGTGTTCCGGGATGTAGGCACCATTACCGACTTCTCTGGGAAATTGGAGCTCAGCTTCCTGGACTATTCCATGGACGATCCCCCCAAGTATACCATCGAGGAGTGCAAGGAGCGGGACGCCACCTATTCCAGACCCATCAAGGTTCGGGTGCGTCTGCGCAATACGGAAACGGACGAGATCAAAGAACAGGACATCTTCATGGGGGACTTCCCCATTATGACCAACGGCGGCACGTTCGTGATCAACGGCGCGGAGCGCGCGATCATTTCTCAGATCGTCCGCAGCCCCGGCATGTACTATGGCCATGAGGTGGATAAGGCGGATCAGCACACCTATACCGCCACGGTGATTCCCTATCGGGGCGCGTGGCTGGAGTACGAGACGGACAACGCCAATGTATTCTGGGTGCGTATCGATAAGAACCGCAAGCTGCCCATCACTTGTCTGATCCGCGCCCTGGGTGTGGCTACAGACGCGGAGATCAAAGAACTGTTCGGCGAGGACGAGCGCATCCTTGCCACCCTGGACAAAGACCCCTGCAAGACAAAGGAAGAAAGCCTGCTGGAGATCTACCGCAAGCTGCGTCCCGGCGAGCCTCCCACGGTGGAGACAGCCACTGAGCACCTGAACGGCTTGCTCTTCGACGCGCACCGCTATGACGTGAGCCGGGTGGGGCGGTATAAGTTTAACAAGAAAATGGACATTTGGTCCCGGCTGTCCGGCCAGATCGCTGCGGAACCCATCGCCGACCCCATGTCCGGTGAAATTCTGGTGATGCCTGGAGAGCTGATTACCCGGGAAATGGCGCACAGCCTGTCCGCCAAGGGCGTGAACGAGGCGGTGCTCACCGTCAATGACCGCCCGGTAAAGGTGTTTTCCAACGGCATGGTGGACATGGCCAATTTTGTATCCTTTGATCCCAAAGAATATGGGGTGAAAGAGAAGGTGCGCTTCTGCGTGCTGAAGGAGATGCTGGAGACTGTGGGCGAGGACGGCTGGAAAGAAGCCATTGCCGAGCGGATGGACGACCTGCTGCCCAAGCACATCATTGTGGACGACATCATGGCCTCCATCAACTATCTCAACTGCGTGGCCGCCGGTATCGGCACCCCCGATGATATTGACCATCTGGGCAACCGCCGCCTGCGCTGCGTGGGCGAACTGCTGCAAAACCAGTTCCGCATTGGCTTCTCCCGTCTGGATCGGGTGATCCGGGAGCGAATGACTGTACAGGATCTGGACGCGGTAACGCCGCAGAGCCTGATCAATATCCGCCCGGTGACTGCGGTAATCAAGGAGTTTTTCGGCTCCTCTCCGCTGTCCCAGTTTATGGATCAGAACAACCCTCTGGCGGAACTGACGCACAAGCGGCGTCTCTCTGCTCTGGGCCCCGGCGGCCTGAGCCGGGAACGGGCGTCCTTTGATGTGCGCGATGTGCACTATACGCACTATGGCCGTATGTGCCCCATCGAGACACCGGAAGGCCCCAACATCGGCCTGATCAACTATCTGGCCACTTTTGCCAAGATCAACGAATACGGCTTTGTGGAGGCTCCCTACCGGAAGGTGGATAAGGCCACGGGCTTCGTCACCGATACGGTGGAGTACATGACCGCCGATGTGGAGGACGATTACTATATTGGACAGGCCAACGAGCCGCTGGATGAAAACGGCTGCCTGGCCAACAGCCGTATTTCCTGCCGCCACCGCAATGAGATCATTGAGGTAGACAAGGAGATGATCGATTATATCGACGTTTCCCCCCGGATGATGGTTTCCGTGGCCACGGCGTTTATCCCGTTTTTGCAGAACGACGATGCCAACCGGGCGCTGATGGGCGCGAATATGCAGCGCCAGGCAGTGCCCCTGCTGACCACGGAGGCGCCCATTGTTGCCACCGGCATGGAGCACCGCTCTGCGCTGGACTCCGAGGTGTGTATCAAAGCTGCAGGCGACGGCACCGTAACCGCCGTGTCCGGCACGGACATCACCGTGCGCTATGACAGCGGCGAGACGGAGAATTATCACCTGACCAAATTTGCCCGCTCCAACGCGGGTACCTGCATCAACCAGCGGCCCATTGTGGAAGCAGGGGAGCGGGTAGAGAAGGATCAGATCATTGCCGACGGCCCCTCTTGCTCCAATGGTGAAATTGCTTTGGGCAAAAACGTGCTCATTGGCTTTGTCACTTGGGAAGGCTACAACTATGAGGACGCCATTCTGCTGAACGAACGCCTGGTGCGGGAGGATGTGTTTACCTCCATCCATATTGAGGAACACGAGACGGAAGCGCGGGACACCAAGCTGGGACCGGAGGAGATCACCCGGGACATCCCCAACGTAGGCGAGGACACGCTGAAGGATCTGGATGAAAACGGCATCATCCGCGTGGGCGCGGAGGTGCACGCCGGCGATTACCTGGTGGGTAAAGTCACGCCTAAGGGCGAGACGGAACTGACTCCCGAGGAGCGCCTGCTCCGGGCTATCTTCGGCGAAAAGGCGCGGGAGGTTCGGGATACTTCCCTGAAAGTGCCCCACGGCGAGAGCGGCATTGTGGTGGATGTAAAGGTATTCACCAAGGAAAACAGCGATGAGCTGGCGCCCGGCGTCACCAAGAGCGTACGGGTGTATATCGCCCAAAAGCGGAAAATCTCTGTGGGCGATAAGATGGCCGGCCGTCACGGCAACAAGGGCGTGGTTTCCCGGGTTCTGCCGGAGGAGGATATGCCTTTCCTGCCGGATGGAACTCCCCTGGACGTGGTGCTGAACCCCTTGGGCGTGCCTTCCCGTATGAACATCGGTCAGGTGCTGGAAGTGCATCTGGGCTACGCCGCCAAGGCTCTGGGCTGGAAGGTTTCCACCCCGGTGTTTGACGGCGCCAACGAGAAGGACATCCGGGAGACGTTGAAGCTGGCGGGTCTGCGGGAGGACGGCAAGACCGTGCTGTACGACGGCCGTACCGGCGAGCCGTTTGATAACCTGGTCACTGTGGGTTATCCCTATTATTTGAAGCTCCACCATCTGGTGGATGATAAGATCCATGCCCGTTCCACCGGCCCCTACGCGCTGGTGACCCAGCAGCCTCTGGGCGGCAAGGCGCAGTTCGGCGGCCAGCGTTTCGGTGAAATGGAAGTCTGGGCGCTGGAGGCCTATGGCGCTGCGTATACCCTCCAAGAGATTCTGACGGTGAAGTCCGACGACGTCACCGGCCGCGTCAAGACCTATGAAGCCATCGTCAAGGGCAGCAATATTCCCACCCCGGGCGTTCCCGAGTCCTTTAAGGTCTTGGTGAAGGAGCTGCAGGCGCTGTGCCTGGATGTACGGGTGCTGGATGACCAGGGCAACGAGATTGAGCTGCGGGACGAGGAGGACGAGGATGAGATCGTCTATACCGGCCACGAAGAGCAGCTGGTGGTGGATACCGAGGAAGTGCTGGAGTCCGGCTTCAATATCGACGCCGACGGCCCCGAGGATATTATGGATATGTTTGGCGAGGCTGAGGATGCCGAGCCGGAAGTTTACGAAGATTAAGGAGGCGCCCGTATGGCAGAAGCTACCTTTGACGCCATTAAAATTGGCATTGCTTCGCCGGAGATGATCCGGCAGTGGTCTTACGGCGAGGTCAAAAAGCCGGAAACCATCAATTACCGCACGCTCAAGCCCGAGCGGGACGGCCTGTACTGCGAGAGGATCTTTGGACCCACCAAGGACTGGGAGTGCCACTGCGGCAAGTATAAGAAGATCAAATTTAAGGGCAAGATCTGCGACCGCTGCGGCGTGGAGGTGACCCGCGCGAAGGTGCGCCGGGAGCGAATGGGTCATATTGAGCTGGCCGCTCCCTGCAGCCACATCTGGTATTTTAAGGGGATCCCCTCCCGGATGGGCTTGATCCTGGACATTTCCCCCAAGGTTTTGGAGAAGGTATTGTATTTTGCCGCCTATATCGTCACCGATCCCGGCGATGCGCCGCTGGCGCTGAATCAGGTGCTCACCGAAAAAGAGTATCGGGATATGCGGGAAAAGTATGAGGACGATTTCCAGGCAGGCATGGGCGCGGAAGCTGTGAAAGCGCTGCTGGAGCAGATCGACCTGGACGCGCTCTCGGAGCAGCTGCGCAGCGAACTGAAAACCGCGTCTTCTCAGAAAAAACTGCGGCTGGTGAAGCGGCTGGAGGTCGTGGAGGCGTTCCGAGAGTCCGGCAATAAACCCAGTTGGATGATTATGGATGTGCTGCCGGTGATCCCGCCGGATATCCGCCCCATGATCCAGCTGGACGGCGGCCGGTTCGCCACATCCGACCTGAACGACCTGTACCGTCGGGTCATTAACCGCAATAACCGGCTGCGCCGCCTGATGCAGCTCCACGCCCCGGACATTATCATCCGCAACGAAAAGCGGATGCTCCAAGAGGCGGTGGACGCCCTCATCGACAATGGCCGCCGGGGTCGGGCGGTTACCGGCGCCAATAACCGGGCGCTGAAGTCCCTGTCCGATATGCTCAAGGGCAAGCAGGGGCGTTTCCGCCAGAACCTGCTGGGCAAGCGGGTGGACTACTCCGGCCGAAGCGTGATCGTGGTTGGCCCCGAGCTGAAGCTCTACCAGTGCGGCGTGCCCAAGGAGATGGCCATTGAGCTTTTCCGCCCCTTCGTTATGAAGAAGCTGGTGGCGGACGGGCTGGCAAACAACATCAAATCTGCGAAGAAGATGATCGATAAAGGACGCACCGAGGTGTGGGACGCTCTGGATGAGATCATCAAAGACCGCCCGGTGATGCTGAACCGTGCGCCTACGCTGCACCGTTTGGGCATCCAGGCCTTTGAGCCGATTCTGGTGGAAGGCCGCGCGCTGAAGCTGCATCCTCTTTGCTGCACCGCTTTCAACGCAGACTTCGACGGCGACCAGATGGCTATTCATGTACCCCTGTCCGCAGAGGCGCAGGCGGAGGCCAGAATGCTGATGCTTTCCGCCAATAACCTGCTCCGCCCCCAGGATGGCAAGCCCGTCACCGTGCCCACGCAGGATATGATCCTTGGCGCTTACTATCTGACCTATACCCGCCTGGGCAAGGCGGAGAAAGGCGCCGAGACGGTATTTGTCACGGACAGCGGTGACACCGGACTGCCGGTGAATACGGTGGTGGACGCGGACGAATTCCTGGCCGCCAATAAGCAGGCGCAGGCTGAAAACAAGGCGATCGCCAAGTTCCGCCCGGTGCACAATTACTCCAGCGTGGATGAGGCCATTGCCGCCTATGCCGATGGGGATGTGGGTCTGCATGCGCCCATCCGTGTCCGCTATGGCAAGGAGATTGACGGCGAGGTGCGCTATCAGATCATTGACGCCACGGTGGGACGCCTGATCTACAACGAGCCGATCCCCCAGGATTTGGGATTTGTGGATCGCAGCGATCCTGCGCATGCTTTCGATCTGGAAGTCAGCTTCCTGGTGGGCAAAAAGCAGCTGGGCAAGATCATCGACAAGTGTATTCGCAAGCACGGCTTTACCATTGCCACGGAGATGCTGGATCGCATTAAGTCCCTGGGCTATAAGTATTCCACCAAGGGTGCGATTTCCGTTTCCATCGCGGATATGGTGGTGCCGGAGAAGAAGTACGACCTGATCCGGGATGCCGAGGACAAAGTGGTGGAGATCGAAAACTACTACCGCCAGGGCTTTATCACCGACGAGGAGCGCTACCGCCTGGTGGTGCAGCAGTGGGAACGTACCACCAACGATGTTACCAACGCGCTGCAGGGCAATCTGGACGAATTCAACCCCATTTATATGATGGCGGATTCCGGCGCCCGTGGCTCCATGGCGCAGATCCGTCAGCTGGCGGGTATGCGCGGCCTGATGGCCGATACCTCCGGCCGTACCATTGAGATCCCTGTTAAGGCAAACTTCCGCGAGGGTCTGAGCGTTCTGGAATACTTTATTTCCACGCGAGGCGCCCGGAAGGGCATGGCGGATACCGCGCTGCGTACTGCGGACTCGGGATATCTGACCCGCCGAATGGTAGACGTTTCCCAGGATGTGATCATCCGCCAGCACGACTGCCATACCACCAAGGGCATCTGGGTGGGAGAAGTGGTGCAGAACGGCGATGTGATCGACACCTTTGGCAATCGTATCCGCGGCCGCTACCCGGTGGAGGACGTGGTAGATCCCGTCACCGGCGAACTGCTCCACTCCAAGGATAAGCTGATGATGCCCGAGGATGCGGAGAAGTTTGAGAAGCACGGTATCCACAAGATATATATCCGCACCATCCTGGGCTGCCATGCCCGCAGCGGCGTCTGCGCCCGGTGCTACGGCATGAACCTGGCGACTTCCAAGGAAGTGGATCTGGGCGAGGCGGTTGGCATTATTGCGGCTCAGTCCATCGGCGAGCCTGGTACGCAGCTGACCATGCGTACGTTCCACTCCGGCGGCGTTGCCGGCGACGACATTACCCAGGGTCTGCCCCGTGTTGAGGAGCTGTTCGAGGCGCGCCGTCCTAAGAAGATGGCGCAGATCTCCGAGATCACCGGCGTTGTGTCTGTGGATGACAGCCACCGCTCTGCGCTGCGCACCATCACGGTGACCGCAGAGGATGGGGAGGTCAAGACTTATCAGGTGCCCCATTCCATGGGATTGAAGGTTACCCACGGCAAAGTAGTGCAGAAAGGCGAGCCGATTACCGACGGCGCGCTCTATCCCCAGGATGTGCTGCGCATCTCCGGCGAGGAGGCTGTACAGGATTATCTGGTGCAGTCTGTCCAGGCGGTGTACCGCCAGCAGGGCGTGGAGATCAACGATAAGCACATTGAGGTCATCATCCGCCAGATGATGCGCAAGGTTCGCGTGGAGGATGCCGGCGACAGCACGCTGCTGGTGGGGACTGTCATCGACAGCTTTGAGTTTGAGGACGCCAACGCGGCTGTTCAGGCGCGCATTGACGCTGGAGAGACAGATCTGCGTCTGGCTTCGGCCTCCACGGTGCTGCTGGGCATTACAAAGGCTTCCCTGGCCACGGACTCTTTCCTGTCGGCTGCCTCCTTCCAGGAGACTACCAAGGTGCTCACCGACGCCGCTATTAAGGGTAAGGTGGATCATCTGGTGGGTCTGAAGGAAAATGTCATTATCGGCAAGCTGATTCCTGCCGGTTCCGGCCTGATGGCCTATCGGGATTACCAGCCCGGCAATACGCCGGCTCCCCGTCAGCGGGTGATTCCCGCCCCGGTGGAGGAAAAGCCTGAGCCGGAGGAGGAAGAACAGGACGGCGAGGACGTGGAACTGGAAAGCGACGCGCTCGAGATGAACGAAACGTTCCCCACTGAGGAATAAATAATGGGAAACCGGCTGCTGCGAAAGCGACAGCCGGTTTTCAGCTTGGAAAGCCAGGGCTGGTTTTTCGCAGGAAACGGGAAAAATTTTTCAAAAAAACAAAAGTTTTGGTTGACTTCCCAGAAGAAATGCGTATAATAAGTATCTGTACGGATATGCCTGGGGGCATTCTGCGCGTTTTTTGATTCTTCCGGGTTTCCCGTGAGAATATACCCGCCAACGGCGAGAACAAAAGAAAGGAGAAATGAAATGCCTACTTTTAACCAGCTCGTGAGAAACGGCCGTCAGCAGGTCACTTACAAGTCCACTGCCCCTGCTTTGCAGAGAGGTCTGAACACTCTGGAAAACAAGTCCACCACTCTGCCTTCCCCGCAGAAGCGCGGCGTGTGCACTGCTGTGCGTACCACCAGCCCGAAGAAGCCCAACTCCGCCCTGCGGAAGATTGCCCGTGTGCGTCTGACCAACGGTATGGAAGTTTCCGCTTACATTCCCGGTGTCGGCCACAACCTGCAGGAGCACTCTGTGGTGCTGATCCGCGGCGGTCGTGTTAAGGATCTTCCTGGTGTGCGTTACCACATCATCCGCGGCACTCTGGATACCCAGGGCGTGAACGGACGGATGCAGGCGCGCTCCAAGTATGGCGCAAAGCGGCCCAAGGCCGGCAAGAAGAAGTAAGATCCTTCTTCCCAACCCAATTTAATTTTCCCCGCCCATTCGCAAGGCGAAGCCTTGCCATCGGGTTTTTATATATGTATGTAAAAACCTCTGGCCAGGCACAACGAAAGCGTCGCTTTCGAGTACCGATGAAATCATTTTTTTATGAAGGAGGGAAGCAAAGTGCCCAGAAGAGGTAATGTTCCCAAGAGAGAGGTCCTTCCGGATCCCAATTACAATTCCGTTCTGGTTACCAAGCTCGTTAACAGCATCATGCTCGACGGCAAGAAGGGCGTTGCACAGAAGGTTGTGTACGGCGCTTTTGAGATCGTCGAGAACAAGACCGGCAAAAACGGCCTGGAAGTGTTCCAGCAGGCAATGGAAAACATCATGCCCGCCGTTGAGCTGAAGGCCCGCCGTGTAGGCGGCGCCACTTATCAGGTTCCTATTGAGGTTCGCCCCGACCGCCGGCAGACCCTGGGTCTGCGCTGGCTGACCACCTATAGCCGCGGCCGCAGCGAGAACACCATGAAGGAGCGCCTGGCTGCTGAAATCATGGACGCCGCCAACAACACCGGTGCCGCCGTGAAGAAGCGCGAAGACACCCACAAGATGGCCGAGGCCAACAAGGCGTTCGCCCATTTCCGTTGGTAATAAGGGAGTTTCTTTATGCCTAGACAGTATTCTCTGGAAAATACCAGAAATTTCGGCATCATGGCACACATTGATGCCGGCAAGACCACCACTACCGAGCGTATTTTGTTCTATACCGGCCGGAACTATAAGATCGGTGAGACCCACGACGGCTCCGCTACCATGGACTGGATGGCACAGGAGCAGGAGCGCGGCATCACCATCACTTCCGCTGCAACCACCTGTTTCTGGAAGGGCTGCCGGCTGAACATCATCGACACCCCGGGTCACGTGGACTTTACCGTGGAGGTGGAGCGTTCCCTGCGCGTGCTGGACGGTGCTGTTACCGTGCTGTGCGCTAAGGGCGGCGTGGAGCCCCAGACCGAAACCGTCTGGCGCCAGGCCGACGAGTACAAGGTGCCCCGGCTCATCTATGTGAACAAGATGGACATTATGGGCGCCGACTTCTATCGGGTGCTGGAGATGATCGATGACCGCCTGAAGTGCAACGCTGTGCCTATCCAGCTGCCCATCGGCTCTGAGGCGTTCTTTAAGGGCAATGTGGATTTGATCACCATGAAGGCCAACGTCTTCTATGATGAGCTGGGCAAGGACGTCCGCGTGGAAGAAATTCCCGAGGATATGGTGGATATTTGCAACGAGTACCACGAGAAGCTTATGGACGCGGTTTCCGTGTTTGACGACGAGATCGCCATGATGTACCTGGAGGGCGAGGAAGTGCCTGTGGAGATGATCAAGGCGGTCATCCGCAAGGCCACCATCGCCAATGAGATGGTGCCTGTGGTATGTGGTACTTCCTATAAGAACAAGGGCGTTCAGGAAGTTCTGGACGCGGTGGTGGATTATCTGCCCAGCCCCCTGGACAAGAAGGGCATCAAGGGCATCAATCCCGACACTGAGGAAGAGGATTTCCGTCCCGCTTCTGACGACGCGCCTTTCTCCGCGCTGGCGTTTAAGATTGCTACCGACCCCTATGTGGGCAAGCTGTGCTATTTCCGTGTCTACTCCGGCAAGCTGGAGAAAGGCACCAGC
This sequence comes from Candidatus Faecousia intestinigallinarum, assembly GCA_018715805.1. GTDB lineage: Bacteria > Bacillota > Clostridia > Oscillospirales > Oscillospiraceae > Faecousia > Faecousia intestinigallinarum. The sequence continues at coordinate 14,349 of DVKX01000069.1, forward strand.
GTCCTGAACTGCACGAAGGGTACCAAGGAGCGATTGGGGCGCATTCTGCAGATGCACGCCAACCACCGGGAGGACATTGACATTGTCTACGCCGGTGATATTGCGGCTGCCGTGGGTGTGAAGAATACCACCACCGGAGATACCTTCTGCGATGAAGAGCATCCCATTATCCTGGAGTCCATGGTCTTCCCCGAACCCGTTATCCGCGTGGCCATTGAGCCGAAGACCAAGGCTGGTCAGGAGAAGATGGGCATTGCGCTGGCGAAGCTGGCGGAGGAGGATCCCACCTTCAAAACCTATACCGACGAAGAGACGGGTCAGACCATTATTGCCGGTATGGGCGAGCTGCATCTGGAGATCATTGTGGATCGCCTTCTGCGGGAGTTCAAGGTGGAGGCCAACGTGGGCGCGCCCCAGGTTGCCTATAAGGAAACCATTCGCAAGAGCGTGGAGCAGGATACCAAGTATGCGCGTCAGTCCGGCGGTAAGGGTCAGTACGGTCACGTCAAGATCCGTGTGGAGCCCAACGAGCCGGGCAAGGGTTACGAGTTCGTCAACGCCATTGTCGGCGGCGCCATCCCCAAGGAGTATATTCCTGCAGTAGACGCCGGTATCCAGGGCGCCATGCAGGCCGGTGTGCTGGCAGGCTTCCCCGTGGTGGATGTGAAGGTCACCCTGTTTGACGGCAGCTACCACGAGGTGGACTCCTCTGAAATGGCCTTTAAGATCGCCGGTTCTATGGCGTTCAAGGAGGCTTGCCGGAAGGCCAACCCCGCCATCCTGGAGCCCATCATGAAGGTGGCCATCGTGGTGCCCGACGACTATATGGGCGTCGTCATTGGCGACGTCACCGCCCGCCGGGGCAACATTTTGGGTCAGATCACCCGTACCGGTTCCGTACAGGTGGATGCCAACGTGCCTCTGGCCGAAATGTTTGGCTATGCCACCGACCTGCGCAGTAAGACCCAGGGACGCGGCCAGTATTCCATGGAGCCCAGCCACTACACGGAGCTGCCCAAGTCCAAGAGCGAGGAAATCATCAAAGAGCGCGCGAAGTAAGAGATTTTTCAAAAATTTCTCTTGTATTTCCGCCCGCTTTGTAGTATGATG
>DVKX01000070.1 GCA_018715805.1 Candidatus Faecousia intestinigallinarum
GGAGAGCAGATGGGGGGCGTGCTCCCGATATTCATACATATCCACCTGCTTCAACGCCAGCTCCACCCGCCGGCGGATCTCCGGGCTGGAAATCCCCAGATTCTCCGGGCCAAAGGCCACGTCCTCCTCTACCACATTGGCTACGATTTGGTTGTCGGGATTCTGAAATACCATGCCCGCGCTGCGGCGAATGGCAATGAGTTTATCCTCATCGGAGGTATCCAGGCCGTAGACCCAGACCTTTCCCCCACTGGGCAGCAGAATAGAATTGAAATGCTTGGCCAGGGTGGACTTTCCGCAGCCGTTGCTTCCCAAAACGGCCACGAAAGAGCCGTCCTCAATGGTCAAGTCCAGATCCTCAAATACGGCAACGCCGGGCGTGTTGTCCACGCCCGGATAAGTATACGCCAGATGCTCCGCTCTGATTGCTTCCCTCAAACAAAATACCTCCCTCAAGGAATCCAACGTCCGGCAGCGCCGCAGGGCAGCATAAAGCCTGTAGCCGTCACCGGCAGACCCAACTCCCCTACCTGGGTTTTTCCGCCGAACCGGGCGGCGAATACCGCATCGGCAGCATATCCCACTGCGGAGGGCGCCAGACCTGTTGTATAAGAATTGATAATTACAAAAAGCGGGTCATCGGACAGCAGCTTCACCGTCTCCAGCAAGAAAGGGTAGAAACTGGTTTCCATCTTCCAGATCTCCCCGCTGGGGCCGCGGCCATAGCTGGGAGGGTCCATAATGATCCCATCATAGCGCCTTCCCCGTCGGATCTCCCGCTGGATGAATTTCCCGCAGTCGTCCACAATCCAGTGGATGGGCTTATCCGCCAGCCCGGAAGCCTTGGCGTTCTCCTTGGCCCAGGCTACCATCCCTTTGGCGGCGTCCACATGATAAACCTCCGCCCCCCCGGCGGCTGCGGCCAAGGTCGCGCCGCCGGAATAGGCGAACAGGTTCAGCACCCGCACGGGACGCTTTGCCCCGGCTACGCGCTCCCGGATGAAGTCCCAATTGGCGGCCTGCTCCGGAAATACCCCGGTATGCTTGAAATTCATGGGCTTCACCTGGAATGTCAGGTAATCCTTATAGCGGATCAACCATTTCTCCGGCAGCGCATTCTCTGTCCATTTTCCGCCGCCGGTACTGGAGCGAAGATACCGGGCGTCCCAGTTTTTCCAGCCGGGATGGCGCTTGGGTGTGTTCCAGATCACCTGGGGATCCGGCCGAACCAGCAGATAGTCTCCCCACCGTTCCAGCCGCTCACCCTCCGAGGTATCTAAAAGTTCATAATCTTTCCATGCGTCGGAGATCCAGATCATCGCCGCCTCCGTTACGCCGCAGGGGGCTCGGTAACCGCAGGAGGCGTCGCTTCGGTAGGAGGCGTCGTCTCGCTGGGCTTGGTAGCTGCCTGCTCTTTCTCATACTGTTCCCAAGCCTCTTGGGTGTGCACAGGGCAAACCAGATAGGGCGCATCGATCCCCTGATTAATGCCGCCGTTGATTCCCTTGAAGCTGGCATCGCTGCCATCGGAGTTGATGAGATAAATATATTCGTTGCGCAGGTAAGCGCTGCTCAGACCCACGCTGCCCGCCTGACGGATCTCATCCAGCGTGGACTGGGTCATTTTCACCAGGGAATGCTCCTCGATCCGGATGCTGGGATCCACTTCCGCAAATTTCTTGCAGTATTTCGAAGCCACGCCCTTGCCCGTCATGCAGTAATCCACCAGCACATGCTTATCGCAGGAGCCGAGACTCATATCCCCGGAGTAAGCCATGGCGCTTTGGGTGGCGCTGTAGCCGGAGAGGGCGCTGCGGATGTCCTGACTGCACGCCGAAGTGGCGTACTTTCCGGAATCCTTGCAGATGGTATAAGAACTCATACCGCTGACATCGTGAAGATATGCCCGCTCCTTGTCCTGGTTGATCGGCTCCATTACCTTCCGCCACAAGGTGGCGGCGGGGTTATCGTAGCTGGTGGGGCGGATCTCCTCGGGCTGGTCAAAGCCGGTCCATACGGCGGCGGTATAATACTTGGTGAAGCCGCAGTACCAGCGGTCATAGTTATCGCCGGTGGTGCCGGACTTACCGTATTCCGTGATGCCGGGCATATCCGCCTCGGTGGTGTAGTTGGCCACCGCATTGTTCAGGCAGTAGTTCATATAGTTGACGGTCTTGGAGCTGAACACATTGTGGGTCTCCTGGGTATTGTCCAATACCAGATTGCCGTCTCTGTCATAGACCTTGGTGAAGGTACGCGCCTCGCGGAAGTCGCCGTCATTGGCGAACGTAGCGAACGCGGTGCTCATCTGCCGCACGGTGACTCCCAGGATCTGGTCGCCCAGCGCCAGAGAACCAATGGAGACATCCGTCAGCAGCTCATCATAGTAAGGAGACTCATATTCCCGCATATAGCGGTCAAAGCCCAGCTTTTCCGTGGCAAATTCATAGCTGTATTCCAGGCCGTTGGTGCCTACGATCCACGCTGCCACCGCGTTGATGGACTGCACCACGCCGTTGAGGATGGTGCTGCGGTAGCTATACACCCGGTCGAAGTTCAGCGGATACGCACCCAGACTGTAGGTGTAAGGGATGTCCCAGATGGGGGTAGCCGGGGTCATGCCCGCCTCAAAAGCCGGTCCGTAAACGGTCAGCGGCTTTACAGAAGAACCGCTCTGCCGCTCCGCATCGGTGGCGCGGTTAAACTCGTCGAAATATTCCTTCTCCCCTACGCCGCCAGCCATGGCCACAATGTCGCCGGAGCGATTGTCAATCACCACAATGGCGGATTGCAGCTGCTGGCCGCCGCGGGTGCCGGGAATTTCATCCAGATCGGTATACACGGAGTCCACTACATCCTGCACATAGGGGTCGTAGGTAGTGTAGATATGGTAGCCTCCCTTCTGGAGACGCGCCATATAGGTCTTGCGGGTCTCTTCACTGCCCCATTCCACACCGTCCTGCTCCGCCATGGCCTTGGCCACATCTTCCAGCACCGTGTCTTCAAACCAGGAATACATATCGTCCGCGCCGCTTTCCGATACGGGCACCTCTTGGCCGCACTGCGGGCAGAGATACACGCCGTCGGTATGATTCAAAGTCTTGACCAAGCCCTTATAGCCGCACGCCTCGTTCTCGCAGTAGGCCATCCGATCCTCCAGGTCGATGCCGCTTTTCAGCACCAGCTCCTGCGCCATGGCCTCGTCGTACTCCTCCTGGGTGATCCAGCCCTGCTCCAGCATCTGTCCCAGAATGGTCTCTTGCCGCCCCTTGTTATTTTCCGGGAACTGATAAGGATCATACCAGGACGGGTTATTGGTAATGCCAATCAGGCTGGCGCACTCCGCCAGGGTGAGGGATTCCAGTTCCTTGCCAAAGTATGCCGCCGCTGCGCTCTTGACGCCGTAGCTCTGCTGCCCTAAGAAGATTACATTCAGATAATTCTCCAGAATGGTTTCCTTGCTGTATTTTTTCTCTGCCTGGACGGCAGTGATGATCTCCTTCACCTTTCTTTGAACGGTAACGCTGTTCTCGCCGGTGTTGTTCTTGATCATCTGCTGGGTGATGGTGGAGCCGCCCGCCAGGTCATCGCCGCCGAAAAACATTCCGACGCAGGCGCGGATGGTGGTCACCCAGTCCACGCCCTGGTGCTCGTAGAAGCGTTTGTCCTCGATGGCTACCGCCGCGTGAATCAGATCCTCGGGAATATCCTCGAAATCCACATACTCCCGGTTGATTTCCGCGTACAGGGTTCGCCATTCCTGAATATTTCCGTTACTGTCCACATAGTAAAGTTTAGAGGGTTCCTCCATCTCCACCGTCTCCATATTGAAGTCGGCAATGGGAACGATGTCGTCCTCCAAATAGTCTCCCAACGTCTCTGCAAAGACCATCAGGCAAATACCGCATATAATGACTACGGTAGCAGCTGCGCCCAGGGCGATCTTGGCAGCGCCGAAAACCACCATCCATACTTTCAGCAGCAGGGACAAAATCCAGGGGGGATTCCACTCCTGCCGGGGCGGCCGGCTCTTGCCATCATTTTTTTGTTTCTTTTCTTCTGCCATATCTGCAACCTCCGTCAAAAAGAAGTATGATCCAAAGCAATATGCGCTGGAGCGGGCTTCCACAGCAGCGCCTTTTCCGCCGCTGTAAACAGACCCTGCTTCCGCATATTATAACACATGATTTTCCAAAGGGAAACCCCCTATTTATTAATAAACATTTAACTTCCCGGAAATACTACCGTGGAAGGAGGCGGTCATATGCGCCGGTGCTGGAAACAGCTATATTGTGTCCTATTTTTCTCTTTTTTACTTGGTATCCACGATGGATATATTGCCCTATGGGTACACGAGGATCCCGAACCCATCCGCGTATTCCCGTATTCCGCCGCCAGCTTTCCGCTGGTGGATCAGGCCGCGCTGGCACAGGGAATCGTGATTCCCGACAAAGCGCAGCTTATTCGGCGACTGGAGGATTTTTTGTCATAATTGTAGAATTTTCAAATTCCCCTTGATTTTCTTCAGGTCAGCGGATACAATAGCGGCATAGAAATCAACACGCGGAGGGATGCGGCATGTCTGACGAATACGGTTCCGATTTTATGACCATCATGGATGAGGACGGCACGGAGTATGAACTGGAAGTGCTCACGTCCTTGGAATACAACGGCTGCACCTACCTGGCCGTCACCCCCGCAGGGGATGACGGGGAACAGGAGCTGGAAGTGAGCATCCTGAAATCCGTGGAGGAGAACGGTGAACCCATTCTCTGCGCCATTGAGGATGATGAGGAGCTGGAAGCCGTATACCAGCTGATTATGGACGCCCTTTACGAAGAAGATACAGAAGAATAACCGGCAATATCCTGCTTGGTGCGTGCTGTGTCCGTTTGGACCCACATCATTTATTCGGGACGCTTGACTTCCCGGCCGGATTGCAGACCTCCCGCCCGCGCACAGACGTTGGGCGGATGTTGGGAGCAGAGAACGCCGTGAGCGGCGACCCACCTGCCAATTTCGTGCAGGTCATAACCGGGCGCACACGGCCAAAGCGGGAGAGCGGCATGGGGAATTTTTGTTCCCCATGCTTTTTTGCTGCCGCCATGCCCTTTTCGCTGCCGCAGCAATGATTTGCCGCTTCCCCTGAGCAGGCCGGGATACCGCCATAAATTTGTAAACTTTTTTCCTTTCTCGGCAGTTTCCCGGGCTTTCCCTCTTGAAACCATTGAAAAAATCCGTTATAATACATCGGTCTATGTATAGATCCCGCGGCTACGCCGTCGGGCAACTAATTGAGAGGAAGGAAACACATGAGCGCATCCAGCAAGAAGAAGCTGCGCAAGGAGCAGGAGAGCGAACTCCTTACCGAGCGCCAGCGCACCGAACGCAAAGAAGCTAAAAAGTTAAAGACCTATACCATTTTGTTCATTACTGTAATGGTGTTGATTGTTGTCCTGGCCGCAGGCATTCTCATCGGCCGTTGGGTCACCACTTCCGGCTACGCCGAGCGGAACACGCCCGCGCTTACCGTTGGGGAGCATACTCTGAGCAATGCAGAGTTCAGTTATTACTATATGGATACCATTAACAGCACCTATACCTCCTGGAAGAATACCTACGGGGAATATGCCAGTATGTATCTGTCCCTGATGGGTCTGGATCTGACCAAGCCTCTGGACGAGCAGGTTTATAACCAGGAAACCGGGGAGACTTGGACGGATTACTTTGTCCAGACTGCGCTGGACAATGTGCGCAATACCTACGCGGTGTATGATGCCGCCGTGGCCGAGGGCTACACCCTGTCCGAGGACGAGCTGGCAGATGTGGACGCCGCCGTGGAGTCCATGGAAACCGTAGGCAAGGTTTATCATGGCTATTCTGACCTGGAGCGCTACCTGAAGGCAACCTATGGCTACGGCGCCAGCGTGGAGTCCTTCCGGGAGTACTGCCTGGTCACTGCCCTGGCCTCCTCTTACCAGTACGCCCACTCCGATTCCCTGTCCTATACCGACGAGGATATCCGCGCCTATGATGCGGAGCATGCCCAGGAGTTTAATTCTTACACCTATTCCAGCGTCTATCTGAACGCCAACAGCTTCCTGACGGACGGCACTGTGGACGAAGATGGCAACGTCACCTATACTGACGAGCAAAAAGCTGCGGCGCTGGAGAGCGCCAAGGCCGCCGCCGATTCCCTGCTCAGCGCCGACTCCCAGGTGCTTCTGGACAAATTGCTGGGACAGGTGCAGCTGGGCACCACTGCGGAAGACGAGGAACTGACCAGCACCAAGAGCGAGGAAATCCTGTATTCCTCCATCAATTCCGCTTTCCAGGATTGGATCTCCGATCCCGCCCGTCAGGCCGGGGACATCACCATTATCCCCAATGAGAGCACCGCCACCAATGAGGACGGCAGCGAAACTACCACCACCTACGGCTACTATGTAGTGTTGTTTGAGGGGTCTACGGACAATACCCTGCCCATGGGCAATGTGCGCCACCTGCTGGTAGCCTTCGAAGGCGGCACCACTGACGAAAACGACAACACCACCTACTCCGACGAGGAGAAGGCCGCCGCCAAGACCCAGGCCGAGGAGCTGCTGGCGCAGTGGCAGGCCGGAGATGCCACCGAAGAGAGTTTCAGCGAACTGGTTAAGGAAAATACCGACGATACCGCATCCGCTTCCACCGGCGGCCTGTTTGAGAACATCAATCCCAACTCCAACTACGTGGAGCCGTTCCTGAACTGGGCGCTGGAGAGCCATCAGGCCGGCGACACCGGCATCATAGAGACGGAATACGGCTACCACATTATGTACTATGTGGGCGACAGCGAGCTGAACTATCGGGACGCCATGATCGAGAGCCGTCTCCGCGCAGACGATATGACCGCTTGGTATGACGCCCTGGTGGAGGCCACCACCGTCACAGAACTGGACACCTCCAAGGTATACCGGGACATCGTCCTGAGCAGCGGAGCATGAATAATTTCGCCTCCTGTGGAGAAAACTTCCACAGGAGGCGATTTCTATGAAAAGCTGGCAGAAAACCGCTCTGGCCGGAACTGGCGCCGGCATCATCAACGGTTTGTTCGGCGCCGGCGGCGGCATGGTTCTGGTTCCATTGCTCACCGCGCTCACAGACTTGGAGGACGAAGCAATTTTCCCCGCTTCCGTAGCCATCATTTTCCCCATCTGCCTGGTATCCTTAAGCGTGGGGGCGATGGGAGGCGTATTCGCCTGGCGGGAGGCCGTCCCCTATCTGTTGGGAAGCGCTGCCGGAGGCATACTGGCAGGACTTCTGGGAAAACGGATCCCCACAGTATGGCTGCATCGGGTATTAGGCGCATTGATCCTATGGGGCGGGGTGCGGTATCTATGCTAGAGTGCTTTCCCGTCGCCCTTGCCGTGGGCACTGCCCTGGGATTTCTTTCCGGTCTGGGTACCGGCGGCGGCAGTTTGCTGATATTATGGCTCACCATGGTTCTCCATATGGACGCCGCCATGGCGCGTTCCATCAATCTGCTGTTCTATCTTCCGGCAGCGGCCGCGGCCTGTCTGTTCCGCTGGAAGCAGGGGAAGCTGGATTGGAAAAGCGTCCTGCCTGCCATCCTGGCAGGGTGCGCTGCCGCCGGGATTTTTTCCTATTGGGCCAGCAACTTGGATCTCCCCCTCCTGCAGAAACTCTTCGGGGGGCTGCTGATCTTCATTGGCCTGCGGGAATTGTTCTACCGCCGCCGAAAGGCCAGATAGCCCTCCAGAATCAGGGAGGCGGCCACAGCGTCCACAGTGTTTTTTCGCTTTTTGCCGTGGTAATTATGCTCCGAGAGGATATTGTGGGCTTCCACAGTGGTACGGCGCTCGTCCCATAGCCGCACCGGCAGACCTGTGGTCTTCCCTACCTTTTCCGCAAATTCCCGGCAGAGCGCGGCTCTTGCGCCTTCGCTGCCGTCCATGTTTCTGGGCAGTCCCACCGCGATCTCTCCCACATCGTTTTCGTGCGCCAAGCGGGCAATATCCGCCAGGAGCTTATCCATATTCCGGCTGGGCAGCACTGCGGTGGAGCCAACGATGCTGCAAAGCAAATCCGAAATGGCGATGCCTGTCCGGGCGTCGCCATAATCGATCCCCATGATCTTCATAAAACGAAGTCCTTTCCTTTGTTTTAGGACTATTATACAGAAAAAAACCGGAAAAAGAAAGGAAAATTTTGTTGACTTCCCCTGCCCCCTGTGATACAATGGCTCTACCTGTGAAAAAGGGCTTTTTTTGTGCGCCTTTTTCAGCTCCGGGGCGGTAATTGTAGTTGACCGCTTCCTAAATTTATCCTAGCCGGGGCGATACAGGGAGGCAATATTAAGGAGGTGCCGTTATGCGCGTGAAAGTCACTTTGAGATGCTCCGAGTGCAAGCAGAGAAACTACAACACCATGAAGAACAAGAAAAATGACCCCGACCGTCTCGAGATGAAGAAGTATTGCAGATTCTGCAAGAAGCACACCATCCACAACGAGACCAAGTAAGGAGGCTCATCCAAAATGGCAGAAGTCAAAAAGGAAAACTGGTTCAAAAGAACCTGGGGCAAGGTTCGCAAGTACTTCCGGGAGCTCCGCAGCGAGTTGAAGAAGGTTGTATGGCCTACCCCTCAGCAGGTGCTGAAGAACACCCTGATCGTCGTGGGCTGCGTCATCGTGGTCGGCGTCTTTATCTGGCTGTTTGACTTTGTGGCGCAGGTGGGTATTGACGGTCTCATCGGTCTGTTCCATTAAGGAGCCGCGCCATGGCAGAGACTGCGAAATGGTATGTAGTCCATACCTACTCCGGCTATGAAAATACCGTAAAGGCTACCATTGAGAAAACTGTTGAGAGCCGCGCGCTCCAGGATCAGATCCTTGCAGTTTCCATTCCCCTGGAGTCCGTAACGGAGATCACGGAAACCGGCGCCAGCAAGACCTATGACCGGAAGGTCTATCCCGGCTACGTGCTGGTAAAGATGGTTTACAGCGACGACACCTGGCACGTGATCAAGAATATCCGCGGAGTTACCGGTTTTGTGGGTTCTTCCAGCAACGATCCCACCCCTCTCACTGACGACGAAGTATACGCCATGGGCGTAGAAAAGCGGGAGATCATCGTCAACTACAGCGTTGGCGACACTGTCCGCATCCTGGACGGTCCGCTCAGCTCTTTCACCGGCACAGTAGAGAATATTGAGGTGGACAAGAACAAGGTCAGCGTGGTGGTATCCATGTTTGGCCGCGAGACTCCCGTCGAGTTTGAACTCGATCAAGTGGAGGTCATTTCCCAGTAAACGCATCGGACCGGAATCCCGGTCAGAACGGTGGGAGGGGCATACCGCCCCGCAAAAAATGCGCCCAGCGCATCACTACCACATTTTATTCAGGAGGTGCTTATCATGGCACAGAAAGTCACTGGCATTATCAAACTGCAGATCAACGCCGCCAAGGCGACTGCATCCCCCCCCGTAGGCCCTGCTCTGGGTCAGCACGGTGTTAATATCGCCGCATTTATCAAAGAGTTCAACGCCCGCACCAAGGACATGGAGGGCTATAAGATCCCCGTAGTCATCACCGTCTACGCCGACCGCAGCTTCACCTTCATCACCAAGACCCCCCCGACCCCTATGCTCATTATGAAGGCCATCGGTCTGGACAAGGGTTCCGGCGTTCCCAACAAGACAAAAGTGGGCACCATTACCAAGGCGCAGATCACTGAGATCGCCAAGACCAAGATGCCTGACCTGAACGTGAACAGCCTGGAAGCTGCCGAGAGCCAGGTGGCCGGTACTTGCCGCTCCATGGGCGTTACCGTTGTCGATTGATATTTGCTGTCCGGGAGACGCTCCCGGAAAAGTGGGAGGATTATTCCGCTACACCACAATAAGGAGGATATAACAAGTGTTTAGAGGTAAAAAGTACAAGCAAAGCGCGCAGATGATCGACCGCGCCATGCAATATGATCCCACCGAAGCCCTGGATCTGGTGGTCAAGGGCGCTTCCGCCAAGTTCGACGAGACTGTGGAACTGCACATCAAGCTGGGCGTAGACTCCCGGCACGCAGACCAGCAGGTTCGCGGCGCTGTTGTCCTGCCCAACGGCACCGGCAAGACCCGCCGGGTGCTGGTGTTCGCCAAGGACGCCAAGGTAGACGAAGCCAAGGCCGCCGGCGCCGACTTTGTGGGCGGCATGGATCTGGTGGAAAAGATCACCAAGGAAAACTGGTTCGATTTCGACGTGGTCGTCGCTTCCCCCGACATGATGGGTATTGTCGGCCGTCTTGGTAAGGTTCTGGGTCCCAAGGGTCTGATGCCCTCTCCCAAGGCCGGCACCGTGACCCCCAACGTGGGCGCCGCTGTCCAGGAGATCAAGGCTGGTAAGGTAGAGTACCGTTTGGATAAGACCAACATCATCCACTGCCCCATCGGCAAGGTGTCTTTCGGCAGCGAAAAGCTCACCGAAAACATGGACACGCTGATTCGCGCCGTGGTGAAGGCGAAGCCTGCGGCTGCCAAGGGTCAGTATATCCGTTCCTGCGTCGTTGCCTCCACCATGGGCCCCGGCGTAAAGGTTTCCACCACCAAATATGTGTGATCATCAAATCCCCCGCAGATTCTTCTGCGGGGGGATTTTCTGCGAAAAGTTCGCTTTCAACCCGATATTTTTTGCAAAAAGCCCTTGACAGCGCGGAAAGCGCCTGCTATAATACAAAAGTTGCCAGAGACAGCAGGTGGCATCAGCCGTAATTCCTGCCGAGGTACGTGAATAAGCGTTATTTACGTGTCTTTCTGTCTTTTGGCGGAAGACACTTTTTCATTTTCGGAGGTGAAAATTTATGCCCAACGCAAAGGTTCTGGAAAGCAAAAAGGCAGTTGTGGAAACCCTGACCGGTAAGATCAAGGAAGCCACTTCCGTGGTTTTTGTGGATTACAAGGGTATTACCGTGGCACAGGACACCGCGCTGCGTAAGCAGTTCCGGGAAGCCGATGTGGACTACACCGTCGTGAAAAATACCCTGACCCGCTTTGCCGCCAAGGATGCCGGTTATGATTTCAGCGAGATCCTGAACGGCACCACCGCTATGGCCTGCACCACCGGCGACCCCATTGCCCCCGCCCGCATCGTTTGCGAGTTTGCCAAGAAGAACAAGAACGTTCTGTCCATCAAGGGCGGCATTGTGGAAGGCAGCGTACTGACTGCCGATCAGCTCAACGGTTTCGGTGAGCTGCCCAGCAAGAATGCTCTGGTTGCTCAGGTGCTTGGTACTTTCCTGGCTCCCATCTCCAGCCTGGCTTTTGTCCTGGATCAGATCCGGGAGCAGAAGGAAGGCGGCGCCCCTGCGGCAGAAGCTGCCGAGGCTTGATTCCCAAGCCACATGAAACACAATACAAAACACTTAAATTATTAGGAGGATCATTACAATGGCTAGTGAAAAGATCACTGCTCTCGTTGAGGAAGTCAAGGGTCTGACCGTTCTGGAGCTGTCCGAGCTGGTACACACCCTGGAGGAAGTTTTCGGCGTTTCCGCCGCTGCCGCCGCTGTGGCCGGTCCCGCTGTGGCCGCCGCTCCCGAGGTGGAGGAGAAGACTGAGTTTGACGTCATCCTGAAGTCTGCCGGCGCTTCCAAGCTGGGCGTCATCAAGGTGGTGCGCGCCGCTACCGGCCTGGGTCTGAAGGACGCCAAGGATCTGGTGGACAACTGCCCCAAGACCCTGAAGGAAGCCATCTCCAAGGAGGACGCGGAGAAGCTGGTTGCCGAGCTGAAGGAAGCCGGTGCCGAGGCCGAGCTGAAGTAATTTCAGCCCTTCCCAATATGTGCCAACAGGGCGCTTTCCAGATGGAAAGCGCCCCAGTTTTTCGCAAAAAAATATTGTTTTTTTCTAAGCGGCGCGTCCTTCTGGACGGCGCCGCTTTTCTCCTTTCTGTCTCCGCAGCAATCTAAACTGCAGGTTTAGATAATTCTAAATGAATTATACCACTGATCTCTTTACCTCTCCCTTTTTTCTGTTATACTATAGATATAACACAGCGGAGGTGCGAAATGAAACTGCATAT
>DVKX01000071.1 GCA_018715805.1 Candidatus Faecousia intestinigallinarum
ATTGCAGGTGTGATCGCCATGGAACCCAAATGTATTGTTTTGGACGAACCCACCGCTATGCTGGATCCCAAAGGGCGGCGGGAGGTCATGGAGACGATCCTGCGCCTGAACCGGGAAAAGGGGATCACCATTGTGCTCATCACCCATCATATGGAGGAAGCTGCTCAGGCGGGCAGAGTGGTGGTGCTGCACCAAGGGCAGGTTGCCCTGGATGGAAAGCCCGAGGCGGTGTTTTCACAGGTGGAAAAGCTCCATGAAATGGGGCTGGCGGCTCCGGATACTGTGGAGCTGTGCTGCGCGCTGAACCACAGAGGATTCCAGCTACCGCTGGATCAACTGGACATAGAGGATTGCGCCCAGGCGCTTTACCAAGCGGTGAAGCGTTGAGGGTACGGGAGGAATGAAGATTGGCACCCATTTTACAGGTGAAAGAGCTGACCCATGTTTACAGCGAGGGAACGCCTTTTGAGCATACCGCGCTGCGGAACATATCCTTTTCCGTGGAGCGGGGAGAATTTGTGGGCATCATTGGACATACCGGTTCGGGGAAATCTACCCTGATTCAGCATCTGAACGGCTTGCTGAAGCCAACTTCCGGCCAGGTGCTGTTGGATGGCCGGGACATCTGGGAGAGCAAAGCCGTGACCCGCCAGAGCCGCTTCCGGGTGGGACTGGTGTTCCAGTATCCGGAGTATCAGCTTTTTGAGGAAACGGTATTCAAGGATATTGCGTTTGGCCCCAGGAACATGGGCTTGCAGGATGAAGAGATCCGCCGCCGGGTGGAGGAAGCGGCGGATTTTGTGGGTTTGACGAAGAAGCAGCTGGACGCGTCCCCCTTTGACCTGTCCGGCGGACAGAAGCGCCGGGTCGCCATTGCGGGCGTCATTGCCATGGAGCCGGAGGTGCTGATCCTGGACGAGCCAACGGCTGGTCTGGATCCTGCCGGGCGAGAGGAAATCCTGGGCAATATTCTGGCATACCGTCGGGGGAAAAATGCCACCATTATGATGGTCAGCCATTCCATGGGGGATGTGGCGCGGCTTGCAAATCGCCTGCTGGTGATGAATGGATCAAACCTGGCCATGGACGGCGCGCCTCAGGAGGTGTTCGCCCATTCCCAGGAGCTGCTGGAGATGGGGCTGGATATCCCAGTGGTGACCCGGATATTCCTGCATCTGCGCCGGTTGGGACTGGATGTGCCTCAGGTCTATACCATGGAGCAAGCGGCCGATGCCTTGGAGGAAGTTAGGAGGAACCGCCAGTGCTGAAGGATATTACATTAGGCCAGTATTTCCCGGGGAACTCCCCCATACACCGTATGGATCCCCGCGCCAAGCTGCTGCTGCTTATCGTATATATTGTGGCGCTGTTTTTGGCGGCCGGGTGGGTGTCCTACGGAGTGATGCTTGTTTTTTTGGCGGTATGCATCGCTGTTTCCCGGATACCGCTGAAGGCGTTCCTGCGGGGTCTGAAGCCCCTGGTGATCATTTTGATATTTACCGGCGTGCTGAATATTTTCTTCGCCCCGGGGGATACGGTTCTTCTGAAATTCTGGGGCATAACCGTTACGCTGGAGGGCGTAGTGCGGGCAGTGCAGATGATGCTGCGGATCTTGATGCTGATTTCCGGCACGTTTCTGCTTACCTATACCACCTCGCCCATTGCCCTGACGGATGGACTGGAATCGCTGCTGAACCCGCTGAAAAAGATTCGGGTGCCGGTGCATGAGCTGAGTATGATGATGTGTATAGCGCTGCGGTTTATTCCTACGCTGATCGAGGAGACGGACAAGATCATGTCTGCCCAGCGTTCCCGAGGGGCGGACTTTGAAAGCGGTAAATTGATGGAGCGGGTGCGGGCGTTGATCCCGATTCTGGTACCGCTGTTCATCAGCGCTTTCCGCCGGGCGGATGAGTTGGCTACGGCCATGGAGTGCCGCTGCTATCACGGCGGCGAGGGGCGCACAAAGATGAAGCTGCTGCGTTACAGCCGCCGGGATTATTTTGCGTTTGGCCTGGGTGCGGCGCTGCTGGCGGGTATCATTGTCTTGGTGAATTTCGGCCTGTGAGGTATGTATGCGGAATATAGCCATATTTTTAAGGTATGAGGGTACCGCCTACCACGGCTGGCAAATGCAGCAGGGACTGGCCACAGTGCAGGAAACGCTGGCGAAAGCGGTAGCCATGGTGGTGGGGCATAAGACGCATGTGGCGGGGTGCGGTCGCACGGACGCGGGCGTCCATGCCAAGTGCTATGTGGCCAATTTCCATACGGAAAGCACCATTCCGGCGGAGCGGCTGCCTTATGCTCTGAACACGCACCTGCCGGCGGACATCGTGGTGACCAAAGCCATGGAGGTCAGCGCGGATTTCAACGCCGTCGGCTCTTGCGTACGAAAAGAATACACCTATATCCTTTACAATTCCCGGGTGCGGGATCCGTTTTATGTAAACCGTGCCTGGTTTTACCCGAAGCACCTGGACGAGAAGATCATGGCGGAGGCCGCCGCGCAGTTTGTAGGGACGCATGATTTTGCGGCGGTGCGTTCCGTGGGTACGGATGTGAAAAGCACCATTCGAACGGTATACTATTATGACGTGGAGCGACGAGGGGAAAAGATTTTTCTGCGGGTCTGCGCCAACGGCTTTCTGTACAACATGGCGCGCGCCATGGCGGGCACGGTGGTGTATGCCGCAGAGGGGAAAATCGCCCCTGGAGATATCCGCGCCATCCTGGATTCCGGCAACCGTACGGCGGCAGGTCCCACTGTTCCGCCGGGAGGGCTGTATATGACCGGAATTTGGTATGACCGGGGTGAGGATTGCTTCTTCTGCCAGGATGGGTTCTGAAAGCGTTTACAATTTGTTTTTCCTTTTTTCATCTTTTGTGGTATACTGGACGGAAAGGATGGTTTTCCTGTCAAGGAGTGAAGTATATGCAACCGAAAATGTGCAGTAAGTGTAAGAAGAATATCGCGGTGGTGTTTGTGACCAAGATGGAAAACGGCGTAGCGCTGAACGAGGGCTACTGCCTGAAATGCGCCCGGGGTTTGGGGATTCCACAAATCGACGCGGCGGTTAGGCAGATGGGCATTTCCGAGGAAGAACTGGATATGATCAGCGATGAGATGAGCAGTGTCTTTGGACAGCGGGAGGACAGCGGGGAGGATAACGATGAATCCGAAAGCCGCACTGCCACATTCCCCCTGTTGAACCAGCTTTTCAGCGGCAATCTGCCGGCACGTCCCGCGCATCCCGTACCGGAGAAGGAAGCTCCCCCCAAAGAGGAGAAAAAGAAAGCCAAGAAGCATAAGTTTCTGGACAGCTATTGCATGGATCTCACCGGGCGTGCCCGGGCGGGAAAGCTGGATCAGGTCATCGGCAGAGATGTGGAGACGGAGCGGGTCATTCAAATTCTGAACCGCCGTCAGAAAAACAATCCCTGTCTCATTGGCGAACCCGGCGTGGGCAAGACGGCCATTGCCGAAGGTCTGGCGCAGCGCATTGCCCGGGGCGAGGTGCCTTATAAGCTGCGGGATAAGGAAGTATTCCTGCTGGATCTCACGGCGCTGGTGGCGGGCACGCAGTTTCGCGGGCAGTTTGAAAGCCGCATGAAGAGTTTGATTGCGGAGATCAAGGAATGCGGCAATGTAATATTGGTTATCGACGAGGTACACAATCTGGTGGGCGCGGGGGACGCGGAAGGCTCCATGAACGCCGCCAACATCCTGAAGCCCGCCCTGTCCCGGGGAGAGATCCAGGTGATCGGCGCTACCACTTTCAGCGAATACCGCAAATATATCGAGAAGGACGCGGCCTTGGAACGGCGTTTTCAGCCGGTGAATGTGGCGGAACCGTCCATTGAAGAAGCCAGCCAGATTTTGCAGGGAATTGCCAAGAGCTATTCTCAGTTCCACGGCGTTTCCATCTCTCCAGAGATCGCCCGGCAGTGCGTAGTGCTTTCCGAGCGGTATATCACCGACCGTTTCCTGCCGGATAAGGCCATTGACCTGTTGGATGAAGCCTGTTCCGATGTGAATCTGCGCAGCAAGGAAATTTCCCAGCTGGCGGAATTGAAAAAGGAACGGGATGATTATGAGCTGGAACTGCGGATGCTCACGGAAGATACGCAGAACGAGCATTTTGAACGTCTGGCGGAGATTCGCAGCAAGTTGTGCCAGATCGCTGCGAAAATCGAAGAGTTGGAGCAGCTGCCCCCGCCCCAGGTGACCATGGAAAACCTGGCGCGGATTATCGAGTTATGGACAAAAATTCCCGCTTCCAAGATTAAGGCGCAGGAATACCAGCAGCTCAAGGGTCTGCCGGAGCGGCTGAAGGAGCACATTGTGGGTCAGGATGAGGCAGTGGATGCCGTGGCCAAGGCCATTCGGCGCAATCGGGTGGGTATTTCTCCCAAGAAGCGGCCGGTTTCCTTTATCTTCGTAGGCCCCACCGGCGTGGGAAAAACAGAATTGGTGAAGTGTCTGGCCAACGACCTGTTTGATTCCGTGGATGCGCTGATTCGGCTGGATATGTCCGAATATATGGAGAAACATACCGTCTCCAAGCTGATCGGCTCGCCCCCAGGCTATGTGGGCTATGACGAGGCGGGGCAGCTGACGGAGAAGATTCGCCGGAAGCCCTACAGCGTGGTGCTGTTTGACGAGATCGAGAAAGCCCACCCGGATGTGCTGAACATCTTGCTGCAGGTTTTGGACGATGGGCGCATTACCGATGCCCAGGGGCGGGTGGTGAACTTTGAGAACGCGATCATCGTTATGACCTCCAACGCCGGCTCAGAGGGCAATGTGGCCAGCTTGGGATTTGGCCGGGAAGGGCAGCGGAGCAATGATAAAACCATGAAAGCTCTGCGGGAATTTCTGCGGCCGGAATTCCTGAACCGGGTGGATGAGATCATCACTTTCAACCATTTGTCTCGGGAGAATTTCCTGTCCATTGCGGATATTATGCTCCGGGAGCTGCGGGATAGCCTGGAGAGCCGGGGTCTGACCTTCACCTGGGATGAGGCGCTGCGGGATTATCTGGCGGAGAAGGCGTTTTCCGTCACCTATGGCGCCCGGAACCTGCGGCGGGTATTGCAGCAGGATGTGGAAGATCCCATCAGCGAAAAGATCATAGATTCCTTTGAATCACCGATTTCTTCCCTGCACGCCAGTGGAGAGAACGGCGTTGTTACAGTAACTGCGCAGTCCTAAAGGACAGCGCAGAGGAACATAGAAAGGATGGATAATACCATGGCAGTACGGCTCAATGAGGATCAGGAAATTGTGCGGAGCATCCGGGAGGGGCTGAGACGCACCGGCGGGTATTGTCCCTGCCGCCTGGAGCGAACAGAGGATAATAAATGTATGTGCAAGGAGTTCCGGGATCAGATTGCCGACCCCAATTTCTCGGGCTATTGCCACTGTATGCTCTATTATAAGGAGTAAAACTTTTTTCGCAGAAATTGAAAAAACCTGTTGACAAATCTGCCCACTCGTGCTATTATATGCAGGCGGTCAGGGGAAAGCCTGCCGCAAAGAAATGCGCGAGTGGTGGAATTGGTAGACTCGCTAGATTCAGGTTCTAGTGCTCATTCCGGGCATGCGGGTTCAAGTCCCGCCTCGCGCACCAAAAAACGACTTGCTTCGGCAAGTCGTTTTTCTTATGTTTGCACTTGGGGAGGATACTATGGAATTTCTTCCGATTTCCGGGCAGGAGATGCGCCAGCGGGGCTGGGACGCCTGCGACTTTGTATATGTGATCGGGGACGCCTACGTGGATCATCCCTCCTTTGGTCATGCCATCATCAGTCGGGTGCTGGAAGCGGCGGGCTACCATGTGGGCATCATTTCTCAGCCGGACTGGAAGAATCCCAAATCCATTGATGTTTTTGGCCGCCCCCGGCTTGGCTTCCTGGTATCCGGAGGCAACATGGATTCTATGGTCAACCATTATACTGTGGCCAAACGCCGGCGGAAAAACGACGCCTTTACTCCCGGCGGCGTTATGGGAAAGCGACCAGATTACGCCACAGTGGTGTACTGCAATCTGATTCGCCAGACTTACCAGGATGTGCCCATCCTGATCGGAGGCGTGGAGGCCAGCCTTCGGCGGCTGGGACACTATGATTACTGGTCGGAGAAACTCCGCCGCTCCATTCTGCTGGATTCCCAGGCGGACATTCTCATGTACGGCATGGGGGAAAGGAGCGTAGTGGAACTGGCCAATGCCCTGAATTCCGGCTTGGATGTGCGGGACATTACTTATGTGGACGGCACGGTATACCGCGCAAGAGCGTTAGATGAGAGCCTGCCCACTATTGTGCTTCCCAGCTTTGAAGAGCTGCAGAAGGAGAAACGCCGCTACGCCGAAAGCTTCAAAATCCAGTACGAAAACTGCGACCCGTTCACCGCAAAGCGGCTGGCGGAGCCATACGGCAAGGAGTTTGTTGTTCAGAACCCTCCGCAAAAGCCTCTGACCACTGAGGAAATGGATGCGGTATATGACCTTCCCTATTGCCGCACTTACCATCCCAGCTATGAGAAGGCCGGGGGTGTGCCTGCCATCGAGGAGGTGCGTTTCAGCCTGGTAAGCAACCGAGGCTGCTTCGGCGCCTGCTCCTTTTGCGCCCTGACCTTTCATCAGGGACGCATTGTGCAGACCCGCAGCCATGCGTCTATCCTGAAAGAGGCGGAGCAAATGGTGCAGGAAAAGGGCTTTAAGGGCTATATCCATGATGTGGGCGGCCCCACGGCCAATTTTCGTGCCCCCGCCTGTCAGAAACAGCTTTCCAAAGGCGCCTGCCGGGGACGGCAATGTCTGTATCCTACCCCCTGTAAAAATCTGCGGGCGGATCACAGCGATTATGTGAGCCTGCTGCGGAAGCTGCGGAAGCTGCCGGGGGTGAAAAAGGTGTTTGTACGCAGCGGCATCCGCTTTGATTATCTGCTGGCGGACAGGAAGGATACTTTCTTCCGGGAATTGGTGCAGTATCATGTCTCCGGGCAGCTGAAAGTAGCTCCGGAACACATTGCGGATGCGGTACTCAGCCGGATGGGCAAACCCGGAAACGCGGTATACAACCGCTTTGTGGAGAAGTATTTCGCCCTCTGTCGGGAGTATGGCAAGGAACAGTATCTGGTTCCCTATCTGATGTCCAGTCACCCTGGATCTACCTTGAAAGAGGCTGTAGAATTGGCGGAATACATCCGGGATATGGGCTATAACCCGGAGCAGGTGCAGGATTTTTATCCCACTCCCTCCACATTGTCCACAGTGATGTATTATACCGGCGTGGATCCCAGAACCATGGAGCGGGTATATGTACCTACGGACCCCCATGAAAAAGCCATGCAGCGGGCGCTGATTCAGTACCGCGATCCCAAGAACTACTATTTGGTGAAGGAGGCGCTGCTGAAGGCGCACCGGGAGGATTTGATTGGCTCCGAGGGGAAATGCCTCATCCGGGCAATACCGCCCCGTGCCCAAAGCCGGAAAGCGCCGCCTCCAAGGGTAGACAAATCCATGCGGAAATCAGCCGCCGGAAAGTCGGAGGGAAAACGGGGGAAGCGCCGGTGACGAAGCGATAGCAGGCGCTGCGCACCTGGGGATCCACCATCCGCAAGCATGAAAAGGCATGGAATCCCCCTGGCACAGGGGGCTGCTGATCTGCCGGAAAATGGACACAGCAAAGCCCTGGCGGCGCCGAAAGCGCCGCCAGGGCTTTGCTTTTTCAAATGTACGCTACATTAAACTCGCCGAAGCTTACCTTGCCGGACAGCTGAATAACATCTGCGTCGGGATCTGGATGACCCGTCACGTTCAAACTGCCGAACGCCGTCTCGGCATCGCAGCGAAGGACGAAGCGTTTTGGAACCTGCAGGAGCAGTTCACCAAAGCTGACCTCACAATTCAGACGGCAGTCATGGCTCAGATGCTTCACGCCGGACAGATCCAGGGTATAGTCTCCGAAAGAGGTTTTGATATTTCCGCCGCGCATGGTATCCAGCTGGATCAGCTGGTTGTGGGAACTAAAGCTGGCGGAGTATTCAAAATGATCGTTATCCGCGTCGTAGTCCATAAAAGACTTGCCGTGCTTCCAGGAATTTTCATCCTTCCCGCTATAATAATAACGCACAGAGGATCTTTTGGATTTGCGCAGACCGTCCACAAACAGGCTTATGCCCAGCAGAAGCAAGAAAATGGGGAAGAGCAATTCGCCGAGCGTCCCCGGGATCACCTGCAGGTTTGCCAGCAAAAACCATCCGCCGGTAAAGGCAACTACCAGATAGAACAGGGAGAAGCGGCGGAACAGACCCGCAGCGCCAAACACCAGCAGCGCAGATGGCCACAGCAGACCCCAAAAGGATACCTCCCAATGGAAGAAATGCCCCGCAATCATCAGACTGCTCACCAGCAATACCATGACGGCCAGACTCAGCGTACCGAGCCGCTCGTTACGGTACTGGAAGTGGAAGCGCTCTTGTTTCTCGTCCCTGCCCGACGTCTCCTGCGATGATGTCTCCTGCGCTGTGTCCGAGACGATCTCTCCTTCGCGGGCACGCTGATGCCCCAGCAGTTCATCAACGCTCAACCCAAAGATATCCGCCAGACGGGGCAGAGTAGTGATGTCCGGGCAGGATTGATCGTTTTCCCATTTGCTTACGGCCTGCGCCGAGACGCCCAGCTGCTCTGCCAGCTGATCTTGGGTCATGCCAAGCTGCTTGCGGCAGTTCATAATCCGCTTTCCCAAGGTTTCTTCCATATTGTTTCCTCCTTACTTGTTATGCCTTCATTATGCCGTATAGCTGCGGAAAAAGCTATCAATTATTCGTTAAGCTTCCTAAATTTTCTTTGCAACCTGCGGTTGAGAACGACACAACCATTGGTTGGGAACAAGGGAAAGCATACTATTTCAGGCCATTTCCCCGGAGCTCGATGATCTGATCCCGCAGCAGGGCGGCATATTCGAACTCCATCATCTTGGCGGCTTCTTTCATTTGCTTTTCCAGCCGGGCGATCTCTTTTTCTTTTTCCGCTTTGGTCATCTTGATACCGTTGCGGTTCTTCCGCTCCTCGGCGGGCGCAGAGATCTCAATCAGATCGCGGACAGACTTAATGATGGTTTTGGGGACGATGCCATGAGCCTTGTTGAAAGCGTCCTGGATCTCCCGGCGGCGGGCAGTTTCTCGGATGGCGGCGCGCATAGAGGGGGTCTCCACATCGGCGTACATGATGACCTTGCCCTGGGCGTTTCGTGCGGCGCGGCCAATGGTCTGGATCAAGCTGGTTTCGGAGCGGAGGAAGCCCTCTTTGTCCGCATCCAGAATGGCCACCAGGCTTACCTCCGGCAGATCCAAGCCCTCCCGCAGCAGATTGATCCCCACCAATACGTCAAATTTTGCCATGCGCAGATCCCGGATGATCTCCATACGTTCCATGGCGCCGATATCGGAGTGCATATAACGAACCCGGATACCGGCCTTTTGCAGATACACAGTCAGGTCTTCCGCCATCTTCTTGGTGAGGGTAGTCACCAGAACGCGCTCGTTTTTAGCGGCGCGGGTGTTGATTTCCCCAATCAGGTCGTCGATCTGTCCGTCAATGGGGCGTACCTCCACCACAGGATCCAGCAGTCCGGTGGGACGGATGACCTGCTCCACAATCTGCCCCGCCCGGGTGCGCTCATATTCAGCCGGGGTGGCGGATACATAAATCACCTGATTCAGCCGCTGCTGGAATTCGTGGAACTGGAGGGGACGATTGTCAAAGGCGCAGGGCAGCCGGAAGCCATAGTCCACCAGGGAAGTCTTTCTGGCGCGGTCACCGTTGTACATTGCCCGCACCTGGGGCAGAGTCACATGGCTCTCATCCACAAAAAGCAGGAAGTCCTTGGGGAAGTAGTCCAGGAGCGTGTGGGGCGGCGAACCCACCGGCCTGCCCTCAATAACCCGGGAATAATTTTCAATGCCGGAGCAGTAGCCCAGTTCCTGCATCATCTCGATGTCGTACATGGTGCGCTGCTTGATGCGTTGAGCTTCAATGAGTTTGTTCTCTTTTTCGAACCAGGCCACCCGTTCCTCCAATTCCTTATAGATCTCCTGGATGGCAGCGTCCATTTTTTCTTTGGGCGTTACATAGTGGGCGGCGGGCCAGATGGGAATATTGCTCAGCCGGCGTACAGGCGTTCCGGTAACGGAATTGATTTCAGAGATCGCGTCGATCTCATCGCCGAAAAATTCTATCCGCAGGGCGGTGTCTTTCCAATAAGCAGGCCATACCTCCACAGTGTCGCCCCGTACCCGGAACATATTCCGTTCAAAAGCCAGATCGTTTCGCTCATAGCGGATGGATACCAGCTTTTTCAGCAGCTCGTCCCGCTCCATGGCCGCTCCTACCCGCAGGGAGACCATCATGGAGGCGAAATCTTCCGGTTCGCCCAGTCCGTAGATGCAGGACACAGAGGAAACCACGATCACATCCCGCCGCTCCAGCAGGGACGCAGTGGCAGACAAGCGCAGCCGGTCGATCTCCTCATTGACGGAGGCATCCTTTTCAATATAGGTATCCGTGTGGGCGATATAAGCCTCGGGCTGGTAGTAATCGTAGTAGGAGATAAAGTATTCCACTGCGTTATTGGGGAAAAACTCCTTAAATTCCGCATAGAGCTGGGCGGCCAGGGTTTTGTTGTGCGCCAGTACCAAGGTGGGGCGGTTTGTTTTCTCAATGACGGAGGCCATGGTGAAAGTTTTGCCGGAGCCGGTGACGCCCAGCAGCGTCTGCTCCTGCAGCCCCATTTCCACGCCCCTGGCGAGCGCCTCGATCGCTTCCGGCTGATCGCCGGAAGGCTGAAATTCCGATACCAATTCAAAATGATCCATTGCTTGCCTCCTAAATCCGAACTTGGCTGCCTCGTGGCGTATAATAGCCGGACTGCGCCAGAGAAACGAAGTCGGCGTCTGAAACGACAACATGATCTGCCAAACAAATTTCCACGGTGCGCAGAGCGTCCGCCAGAAGCAGGGTGGTCTGGATATCCTCCGCAGAGGGGAGCGCGACCCCGCTGGGGTGATTGTGCGCCAGTACCACCGTGGTAGCATTGGCGCCCAAGGCCGTTTCCACAATCCGCCGGATGGAGATAGAGGCGGCGTTGACGCTCCCTTCTACCACTTCCTTGCAGCACAGCGCTTTGCATTTTGCGTCCAGACACAGCAGGAACACTGTTTCGTTGCGGCGGCCGATAAAGTAGGGCATGAGGTATTGTCCGCATTTTTCGGTAGTATTCAAGATGACATTCTGCTCTGCGCGGTTTACCATATAATACCGGCTGATCTGCGGGATCAGGGTCAGGAGCGCGGCGGCGTTGGTTCCGATGCCGCTGATCTTTTCCAACTCCTCAATGGGAGCCTCCAGCACCTGGGGAAGGGATCCGAAGTGATCCAGCAGCGCTTGCGCCAAGGGCGCGGTGTCCCTCCGGGGCTGGGCATAAAAAAGCAGCAGCTCCAGAACATGGCGTTGGTCAAAATGATCTAACCCTTCCGCGAGAAAGCGATCCCGCAGCCGTTGGCGGTGCCCTTCATGAATCGACATATTTTTGCCTCCAAACAGGGTTTCCCCTTGCTATTTTATCTTTTTTTGGTAGAATAGAAGTGTAAAGAAAAACTTGTTGAAAAAACGGGCGTAAGAATCTGCGGATTCTGCGCAAGCTATATTCCGGGGGAGGAAGAATATGAAACAAAACGACAGCTTGAAAATGCTGGATCTCATCGCCCGCCCGGCATTCTGTGTCAAAGACGGCGCGGTATGCGCCATGAACCAGGGCGCGAAGCAGCTTTTGCTGGAATTGGGCACACCCATTGACGCACTGCTGCGTACCGGTAAAGAGGAATATGCAGCTTTTTCCACAGGCTGCCTGCATCTGACCCTCTCCATCTCCGGTCAGACGGCCGGAGCCTCCGTTACCCGGATGGAGGTAGGGGATATTTTTGTGTTGGAGCAAGACGCGGAACAGGGAGAGCTTCAGGCAATGGCGCTGGCTGCCAGGGAACTGCGCAATCCCCTAGCCAGCGTCATGACGGTGACTGACCGGCTGTTCCCCATGGTGGCAGGGGAGGAAAGGCTGCAGACCCAAATCGCGCAGATCAACCGGGGACTTTTCCAAATGCTCCGGGTCATCAGCAATATGTCCGACGCCGCGCATTATCAGGAGGATAATATGTGCATGGAGGTTCGGGATGTGTGCGCCTTATTGGAGGAGCAGTTTACCGGCGCCAAGGATTTGGCGGCGTATACGGGAATCCAGCTGCACTATCATGGCGTTCCCGGCCCGGTTTTTACCCAAGTGGACAGCCAAAAGCTGGAGCGGGCGGTATATAATATCCTATCCAATGCCATTAAATTTACCCCGGCGGGGGGAACGATTCAGGCAAACCTGGCACGTCATGGGGAGAAACTCTATTTGACTGTGCAGGACAGCGGATCTGGCATGGATGGAGATCTGCGCGGCAGCGCCTTTACCCGGTATCTGCGCGCGCCTGGGATAGAGGACGGGCGCTTTGGCATTGGCCTGGGAATGGTGTTGGTGCGGGGGACTGCAGCCATTCACGGCGGCGCGGTACTGCTGGAGCAGCCGGAGAACGGCGGCTTTCGCATTACGATGACCATTGCGATCCGCCAGGGCGCAGTGCTGCGCAGCCCCGTGATGATGGTAGATTATGCAGGAGAGCGGGATCACCGGCTGGTAGAACTGGCGGACGCGCTGCCTGCAGAGGTATTCCGAAAAGAGCGGATCAATTGAACCGATCCCGGCCGAAACAGGCCGGGATTTTTTGTTACAGATATCGCCTCAAATACTGCCCGGTAAAGCTTTCCGCCACCTGCGCCACTTCCTCAGGAGTGCCGGTGGCCACCACCTGTCCGCCGCCGTCGCCGCCCTCCGGTCCCAAGTCAATGATATAATCCGCCGTTTTGATCACGTCCAGATTATGCTCGATTACCAAAACGGTATTGCCGGCGTCCACAAGCTGCTGCAGTACATGGATCAGCTTGTGCACATCCGCCGCGTGAAGGCCGGTGGTTGGTTCATCCAGTACATAGATGGTGCGGCCGGTGGATACCCGGGAAAGCTCCGTGGCCAGCTTTACCCGCTGCGCCTCGCCGCCGGAGAGGGTGGTGCTGGATTGCCCCAGCTTCACATAGCCCAGGCCGACTTCCACCAGAGCCTGCGCTTTCCGGCGGATTTTGGGGAGGTTTTCGAAGAAATCCACGGCCTCCTCCGCCGTCATATCCAAAACCTGGGAAATGTTCTTTCCTTTGTACTGAACCTCCAGTGTCTCCCGGTTGTAACGCTGGCCATGGCATACCTCGCAGGGGACATATACATCCGCCAGGAAGTGCATTTCGATTTTTACCAGGCCGTCGCCGCAGCAGGCTTCGCACCGGCCGCCCTTCACATTGAAAGAGAAGCGGCCGGGGCCGTAGCCTCGCGTTTTGGCGTCGTTGGTGGAGGCAAACAGATCGCGGATGTCGTTAAAAAGTCCGGTATAGGTGGCGGGGTTGGAACGGGGCGTGCGCCCAATAGGGCTTTGGTCAATGTCAATAACTTTATCCAGGTTCCGCAGCCCTTCCACACACCGGCAGGCGCCGGGACGGGTACGGGCATGGTTCAGGCGGCTAAGCAGCGTCTTGTTCAGCACTTCCCCCACCAGGCTGGATTTGCCGGAGCCGGAAACGCCCGTGACACAGGTGAAGGTGCTCAAAGGAATGTCCACATCTATGTTTTTCAGGTTGTTTTCTGTGGCTCCCCGGATGGTGAGATGCTTGCCGCTGCCAGCGCGGCGGCTGGCGGGGACGGGGATTTTCTTGACGCCGGACAGGTACTGCCCCGTGATGGAGCGGGGCTGTGCAATGATGTCCGCCAGGCTGCCTGCGGCTACGATTTCACCGCCATGGCTGCCCGCCCCCGGCCCCACGTCCACAATAAAGTCTGCGGCGCGCATAGTATCCTCGTCGTGCTCCACAACAATCAAGGTGTTGCCCAGATCCCGCAGGTGCTGCAGGGTAGCCAGGAGCTTGTCGTTGTCTCGCTGATGCAGGCCGATGGAGGGTTCGTCCAGAATATAAAGCACCCCCATCAGGGAGGAACCAATCTGTGTGGCCAGACGGATACGCTGGCTTTCGCCGCCGGACAGGGTGCCCGCAGCGCGGTTCAAGGTCAGATATTGCAGACCCACATCCGCCAGAAACTGCAGCCGGGAGCGGATCTCCCGAACGATCTGATCGGCCACCAGCGCCATGTTTCCCTCCAGCTTCAGATCGTTCATAAATTTCAATTCCTGACCAATGCTCATAGCGCAGAAGTCCATGATGCCTATACCGCCTACAGTGACCGCCCGGGCAATGGCGGAAAGCCGCTGTCCACCGCATTTGGGGCAGGGGGCAGTGGCCATGCACTCCTCTAATTCTTTGCGCACGGCATCGGACTGCGTTTCCCGAAAGCGGCGGCTGATATTGGGCAGGATGCCCTCAAAGGGCTGTTCCAGCACACCCATGCCGCTGCCCCGGTTATAAGTCATGCGCAGCGGTTCGCCTTTGGTGCCGTAGAGAATCACATCCATGGCTTCCTTGGAAAGCTCCTGCACCGGAACATTCAGGGAGAAATGGTATTTCTGGGAAAGCGCTTCAAAATACATTCGGAAAATGGAATCAGTACGAACGCTGTTCCACCCGGACGCCTGGATGGCGCCGTCCAAAATGCTCTTGCTTTTATCCGGGATCACAAGATCAGCGCTGGGTTCCAGCTGATAGCCCAGTCCGGTACACTCCGGGCAGGCGCCTGCTGGATTATTGAAAGAAAACATCCGAGGTTCCAACTCGCTGAGGCTGATGCCGCAGTCCTCGCAGGCATAATTCTGGGAGAAAGTCAGTTCCTCTTGGGTGTCCGGCAGCTGGATGGTCACCAGTCCGCCGGAGTGGCTGCAGGCAGTCTCAATGGAATCTGTTAAGCGGCGGCGCTGCCCGTCTTTCATCACCAGACGGTCTACAACAAGCTCAATCGTATGCTTTTTGTTCTTTTCACAGGGGATCTGTTCGTTCAGATCGTATAAGATGCCGTCCAGCCGTACCCGGGCGAAGCCGCTTTTCCGGGCGTCCTCGAATACCTTGGCGTGTTCTCCCTTTTTTCCGCGAATTACCGGGGAGAGTACCAAAAACCGCGTGCCGGCAGCCAGCGATTCCACTCGATCCACGATCTGGTCAATGGTCTGGCGGCGGATTTCCTTGCCGCATTTGGGGCAGTGGGGAATGCCCACCCGCGCCCAGAGCAGACGGAGGTAGTCGTAGATTTCCGTTACCGTGCCCACGGTGGAGCGGGGGTTTTTGGAGGTGGTCTTCTGGTCAATGGAGATGGCGGGAGAAAGGCCGTCGATGGCGTCCACGTCCGGCTTGTCCATCTGCCCTAAAAATTGGCGGGCATAGGAGCTCAGGCTCTCCACATAGCGCCGCTGCCCCTCGGCATAAATGGTGTCGAAGGCCAGGCTGGATTTCCCCGAACCGGACAGCCCGGTAAACACCACCAGCTTGTCCCGGGGGATGGTAAGATTGACATTTTTCAGGTTATTCTCTCTTGCGCCTCGTATGCGAATGGTATCGTTCATAGCTGTGCTCCAGTTTCTAAAAATCAATCGTCTTATTGTACCACAGAAGCGCCTGCGTTACAAGTGTAAATTCAAACAAAATTTCGCCTGCCCTTAGGTCTGCGGGAAGGCGTCTGCAAAGACCCGGGGGTTCCGCTCTTTTGACCGGGATGCGGTATATGGCTTCCTGACTTCGTGTAAAATTCCATGGGGAAAGTATTGGCGCTTTGTTGGAAGAAGTCTCCGGCTCCAGCGGTTTTTTCGGCGTTATTTCCCTGGAAATTTAGTTGCTTTTTCTTTATCTCGCCTTTATAATAGGATATAGAATGCTGCCGGGACGACCGGGGCAGAAATAGAAAAAAGCGAGGTATTTATTCGATGATTGCATACGGAGATCATATCCAAGTCTTCAGCGGCAATTCCAACCCTGCATTCGCCGAAACCATCTGCAAAGAACTGGGAGTTCCTCTGGGAAAGAGCACGGTTACGACCTTTGCGGACGGCGAAGTCTCTGTCTCCTTGGAGGAAACCGTCCGTGGTTCGGACGTGTTCCTGGTTCAGTCCACCTGCAAGCCTGTCAACAACCACCTTATGGAACTGCTGGTCATGATCGACGCCTGCCGCCGGGCTTCCGCCGGGCGGATTACCGCAGTGATCCCTTATTTTGGATATGCCCGTCAGGATCGGAAAGCCAAGAGCCGCGACCCCATTTCTGCCCGTCTGGTGGCCAATATGATCACCGCTGCCGGCGCCGACCGGGTGTTGACCATGGATCTCCATGCCGCGCAGATTCAGGGTTTCTTCGATATCCCTGTGGATCATCTGCTGGGCAATCCTACTTTTGTGGATTACTATATGAGAAAATTCCCCGAGGGGGAGTATAACCACGACGACTTCGTGGTGGTGTCTCCTGATGTGGGCAGCGTTGGCCGCGCCCGTACCTTTGCTGGGAAAGTGCACATGGGTCTTGCCATTGTGGACAAGCGCCGCCAGCGCGCCAACGAGTGCGAGGTCATGAACGTCATTGGCGACGTGGCCGGCAAGACTTGTATTCTTTACGATGACCTGGTGGATACTGCCGGTTCCCTGTGCAATGCTGCCAAAGCGCTGGTGGAGGTGGGCGGCGCCAAAGAGGTGTATGCCTGCGCTACCCACGGCGTGCTTTCCGGCCCCGCCTATGAGCGGATTCAGAACAGCGTTATTCGGGAACTGGTGATTCATAACACCATCCCCGTTGCGCCCAATTGTCCCTGCAATAAGATCCGGCAGCTGGACGTGGCGCCAGTGTTTGCGCATGCCATCGCCCATATCCACGGCGGCACCTCCATTGCGGAACTGTTCTAAAAGTATGTTTGGTGCATCCGGCGACTCCTGGTTGATCGTTGGGCTGGGGAATCCCGGCCGGGAATACGAAAAAAACCGGCACAACTGCGGCTTCCGGGCGGTGGATATTTTAGCGCAGCACTTGGGCTGCAAAGTGGATCGCCTGAAATTTCAGGGGCTGTACGGCCAAGTGAATTACCAGGGCAGAAAGCTGATATTGCTCAAGCCCCAGACCTATATGAATTTGTCCGGCAATTCGGTGCTTCAGGCTTCGGCCTTTTTCAAAATTCCACCTCAGCGCATCATCGTTCTGTTTGACGATATTTCCCTGCCTCCTGGCAGGCTCCGTATCCGGGGAGACGGCTCTGCCGGAGGGCACAACGGCATCAAATCCATCATTGCCCAGCTGGGAAGTCAGGATTTTCCCCGGGTGAAGATCGGCGTTGGCGCAAAGCCCACACCGGAATATGACCTGGCTGCTTGGGTGCTCTCCAACTTTACATCGCAGGAGGAAAAGGCGTTGTCGGATTCCCTGCAATGGGCGGGGGAAGCGGCTTTGTGCATTGTGGAACACGGCGTTGGTGAGGCAGCCAACCGCTATAATGGAAGAAGCGCCTGAAAGCGACTGTCAAATACCCACGGAAAGGGGCGAAAGCGCCCCTTTCCGCATTGCCGCGTGGAGGAGAATCATGGAAAAATTGTTGGATTTCTTAAAAAATATTCCGGAATACCGGATGCTGCTGGAGTCTGTCCGCCGGAGAGAGAGCGCAGCTGTCACCGGGATCGGGCAAATCAACCGCAGCCATATCCTGGCGGGACTTTATGCCCATACGGATGCGCCCATGGTGATTTTTTGCCAGGACGATATGGCGGCCAAGCGGCTGCGAGAGGAACTGCAGGCATTTCTTGGTCTGGAGGCTGCGGTGCTGCCCAGTCGGGAGATGACTTTTTATGATTCGGCGGCGGTGTCACGCAGCTGGGAGCAGAAGCGGCTGCGGCAGCTCTATGACCTGGCGGCGGGGCATACCCGCGTGCAGATTTTTCCTTGGGAGGCCTTGTGCCAGCGCACGATGCCGAAAACGGTACTGGAGGAAAGTATTTTCTCCCTGGAAACGGGACGGGAATACGCCGTCGGTGAAATCCTGACGAAATTGGAGCGGCTGGGGTATTCCCGCTGCGCTATGGTGGAGGGTCCAGGGCAGTACGCCCTCCGGGGCGGCATTCTGGACGTTTTTTCCCCGTCCTGGGAAAAGCCGGTGCGGGCGGAATTTTTTGGAGACGAACTGGACGCCATGGGGTATTTTGACCCGGACACCCAGCGGCGGGTGGAGAACGTGGAACGGGCGCTTTTTCTGCCGGTGGCGGAAACGCTGCCTTCCCTGCATCCGATGGGACTGGAAGGGCTGTGCGACGATCTGCATACCCTGATTGCCCGACAGCGGCGGCGGAAGAACCCCAATGAGCAGCTGCTGAAAACCCTGTCTCAGGACTTGGAGAAATATGAAAACGGCGTGAGCAACCCGGCTTCCGACCGATATATGTCCCTGATTTATCCGCAGAAGGTCACTGCGCTGGACTATGTACCTGCGGAAGCACTGCTGGTCTTCTGCGATCAGGGAAGCCTCCGCCGTGCGGCCAGAGCGCAGACAGAGGGGCTGGGCTTACAGCTGGACAGTCTGCTCCAGGCAGGGATGGTAGCGGGGGAACTGTGCGCGTTTTCTGCCGAGTGGGAGGATATTTGCGCGGGCGTACGGAATAGGACGCTGGTGTACCTGGATTCCTTTGCCGGTTCAGCTTATCCGGAGGAGAATCCACCGAAGCAGCTTTTGCCGCTCCAGGCCAAGCAGCTGCCCGGCTATGGCGGCAATCTGGATACGGCTGCGGCTGATTTGGCGCACTATCAAAAAATGGATTTTGCCAGCCTGGTGCTTTGCGGCACCCGGCGCCGGGCGGAACTTTTGCAGGAAATGCTGCGGGCGAAAAACCTATCCGCCATGCTGTGTATTCCCCTGACCACCATGCCGAAGGCGGGGCAGATCTTGCTGGGCGAGGGGACGCTGCCCTATGGTATGGAATATCCCGGCGCGAAGCTGGCGGTACTCACCGAAGGCCAGCTGCTTGCCCGACAGAGCGCACCCCGCAGAAAGGCCAAGGCTTCCTCTACAAACCGACAGAAGCTGCGTTCCTTCACCGATCTATCCCCCGGCGATTTGGTGGTGCATGAGAACTACGGCATCGGACGTTTCGTAGCCATGGAACAGATCAAGGTGGACGGCGCTGTAAAGGATTATGTGAAAATCGCCTACCAGGGGTCGGACACATTGTTTGTCCCCGCCACCCAGCTGGATCTGGTGAGCAAATATATCGGCGGCGGCGAGGATACGGCTGTCCGCTTGAACAAGATCGGCTCGGATGCCTGGCAAAAGACAAAGGCAAAGGCGCGAAAGGCGGCAAAAGACATGGCTGGAGAACTGATTCAGCTCTATGCCGCCCGAAAGCGGCAGCCGGGTTTCCCTTTTGCGACGGATTCCCCCTGGCAGCTGGAGTTTGAGGACAATTTCCCTTACCCCGAGACGGACGATCAGCTTCGCTGTATTGCCGAGATCAAGGGAGATATGGAAGCGCCTACCCCTATGGATCGCCTCCTTTGCGGCGATGTGGGCTTCGGCAAAACAGAGGTGGCGCTGCGGGCGGTGATGAAAGCGGTGATGGACGGCAAGCAATGCGCCATCCTGGCGCCTACCACCGTGCTGGCGCAGCAGCACTATCAAACAGCGGTGGCGCGTTTTCGAGGCTTCCCGGTTAATATCGACGTGCTCAGCCGCTTCCGTACCCCAAAACAGCAGCACGTTACCCTGGAGCGTTTGCGCTCCGGCGGCATTGATTTGATTATTGGCACGCATAAGCTGCTGCAAAAAAGCGTGCAGTTCAAGGATCTGGGGCTGCTGATCGTGGACGAGGAGCAGCGCTTTGGCGTGAGCCATAAGGAGCGGCTGAAGGAAATTTCTAAGGGCGTGGACGTCCTTACCCTCTCCGCCACGCCCATTCCCCGCACGTTGAACATGGCCTTGTCGGGCATCCGAGATATGTCTACCATTGAGGAGCCGCCTGCCGACCGCTATCCGGTGCAGACCTATGTGCTGGAACACAACAATGCCATCCTGGACGATGCCATCCGCCGGGAGGTGGAGCGGGGAGGGCAGGTATACTACCTCCACAATCGGGTGGAGACCATCGACCAGTGCGCCTCCGCGCTGAAGCGGCGGATGCCGGGGCTTCAAGTAGCGGTAGCCCATGGGAAAATGGGGGAGGACGCTCTGGGCGAGGTGATGCAGGCCATGGCGGACGGGGATATTCAGGTGCTGGTGTGCACCACCATTATTGAAACCGGTCTGGATATTCCCAACGCCAATACCCTGATTATTGAGAACGCCGACCGCCTGGGGCTGAGCCAGCTCCACCAGCTGCGGGGTCGGGTGGGACGTTCCACCCGCCATGCCTACGCCTATTTCACCTACCGTCCGGACAAAAATCTTTCGGAGGTTGCGGAAAAACGGCTGTCCGCTATCCGGGACTTCGCGGAGTTTGGCTCCGGCTTCAAAATCGCCATGCGGGATTTGGAGATCCGGGGCGCGGGCAACCTGCTGGGGGCGGAGCAGTCCGGGCATATGATGAGCGTAGGCTACGATATGTATTTGAAGCTGCTGGACGAGGCAGTGCTGGAGGAGCAGGGAGGAAAACCCAGGGAACCGGAATGCACCGCCGATTTGAATGTGACCGCCAATGTGGACAAGGATTATGTATCCCGGGGGGAGGAGCGGATGGATCTTTACCGCCGGATGGCGGCTATCCGCTGCCAGGCGGATGCGGACGATCTGCTGGACGAGATTGTAGATCGCTACGGCGAGCCGCCAAAGGGGGTGCTGAACCTGGTGGAGATCGCCCTGCTTCGCGCCAACGCCAAGAAACTGGGCATTACCGACATCCGCCAGAAAGCGGGAGATGTATTATTTACCCTGTCCAACCTGGATTTTCAGGCGGTGAGCGCGTTGTGCGCCGAGCCGGACTACAGGAATCGGGTTCAGTTTGTGGCCACGGCAAAAGAGCCGACCCTGCGGCTGAAGCTGGCCAACGGTGTGGACAGTTTGCGGCAGAGCAAGGCGTTCCTGCAGCGCTACGAAAGCTGCAGACAAATGTAAACATTTTGCGGCCAAGGTTGCAAAGACCTGAAATTGTGGTACAATAGCAAAAACCAAAAGGAGGTATGCCTGATGGGAAAGTATGAAAAAAAGAAAACAACGCCGGATAGGAAAAAGAAAACGACATTTCCGGAAGTAACGGATGCGGATATGGAGGAATCCTATCGCGCTTTGGTAGGAAAGCCCAAGAAGGAAAAAAAGAGCGGCGTCATTGCCCTCTGCGTGGCTGCCGGCGTAGCGCTGGTCGCGTTGGCAGCGGGAATTTTCTTCCTGCTGCGGCCTGGCGACGGGAAAATCCCCAGCGGCGTTACTGCGGCGGGGGTGCATATAGGGGGCATGACCAGCGCGGAAGCAGCGCAGGCGCTGGAGCAGGCTACCCGGAACAGCTATCCCCGCACGCCTATGACCATCCAGGTGGGTGAGGAAGCGGTGGAATTGTCCCCGGCGGATACCGGGGCGCGGCTGGATGTGGAAGCCGTGGTGGCGGCGGCCATGGATCTGCCCGGCGGCGACGCCCAGGTAATGGATATTCTGCCCTACCTGGGGCTGAATAAAGCGGTCATTCAGGAGGCGGCGGACGATCTGGCAGCCAGGTATCAATCCGAATTCCACCAGACGGAAATCAGCTTTACAGGAGAGATACCGGAGGAGATCACCCCGGAGACGCCGGCGCAGAACCTGACGATTATCCTGGGAACTCCGGGGTATGCGTTGGATGGAGAGGCGCTCTATACCCAGATATTGGCGGCTTACAACAATAACCTCTTTACCGTATCCTACGCGCTGGAAAGTCAGGAGCCGGAGAGGGTGGATCTGGATGCGCTGTGGGAGCAGTACTGCGTAGACGCCGTGGATGCGGTAATGGACGCGCAGACAGCAGAGATCACCCCGGAAACCTATGGCTACGGCTTTGACCGGGAAGAGGCGGATGCTATGCTGGCCGCCGCTCAGCCAGGAGAAACTGTCAATTTGGTTCTGCAGCCTATTGTGCCCGCAGTGACGGAGGAATCCCTAAACGGCACTCTGTTCCAGGATGCGCTGGCTTCCTACCGGAGTTCTTACGACGCAGGAAATACCGCCCGCAGTACCAATCTGCGTCTGGCCTGCGAGGCCATCGACGGCTTGGTGCTGCAGCCCGGAGAAACCTTTTCTTTCAACGGCGCCCTGGGTGAGCGAACCGAGTCCAAGGGCTATCGGCCGGTGTATGAGAACGGAGATACTGTGGAGAGGGTTGGCGGCGGCGTAAGTCAGGTGTCTTCCGCGCTGTATTACTGCGCACTGCTGGCCGATTTAGAAATTCTGCAGCGGGAGAGTCATACGTTCGTGACCGACTATATGCCCTATGGCATGGATGCCGCCGTGGATAACGGCAATCTGGATCTTCAGTTCCGCAACAATACCACCCATCCCATCCGCATTGAGGCCGGCCTGGATGGCGGCGATGTACAGCTGGTTCTGATGGGCACGGACGATCGGGACTACTATGTGGAGATGGAATATAAGATTCTTCACAGCTATGACTACGACACCGTGTACCAGGAAATGGAACCGGACAACGAGGAAGGTTATGCGGACGGGGATGAGATCGTTTCTCCCTATACAGGCTACTATGTGGAGACATACCGCTGCCGCTATGACAAAGCTGCTGGGGAGCTGCTCTCCCGGCGGTATGAGGACGTATCCGAATACGAAAGCCGCGACCAGGTACTCTGCCGTATCAAAGTACCTGAGACGGCGGCACCAATAGATCCCTCGGATATCCTCATCGGGGGCGGCGTAGCGGAAGATCCCGGCGACTAAGCGGAATATTTCTGCCCTCAAAACCGTTGGCAACTTGTTGCCAACGGTTTTTTTGCATGGCGTTCATATGGAAGTTTTTGCCTGGGAAACTGTTGATCTTCCTATAAAAAGAAGAAGTTTCAAAAACGATTCTGCTGGTGTTGCCAAGGCGTAGGAGTGTTTGCTTTGAAGATTTTTTGTATATTCTGCTGTAAAATATTCTCTCCATTTTCAACAAAAATGTAAAAAATAGAAACTCACTATAGACTTGGTCATTATTATAGGTTATAATCACTATATAAGGAGCAGAAAGGAGGAAAACAGGAACCAGATAGGACGATACGAAAGAATTTCCCCCAGCGCGGCTGCTCGCTCTGGCAGCGGTACAGCGAAGACTGATATAAGAATATGGAGGGAATAGAAGTGAAAAAGACAGCGGTATTGTTTATTCTGATTGCTTTGATATTTTCCGCCTGCGCACCGGCTTCTGCAGAGCCAACCATCACAGAGGCGATGGCAACCCAGCCCACGGAAGTCCCAACCACGGCGGCGACCCAGCCGGAAATTCTGGACTATGAGACTTATTTTTCCAGCTTGGATCCGGTGGAGCCGGTGGATGACGGCTATGGGAATCTGGTGCTTTCCAATGCGCCAATCAATGATGTGCCGGAGGAATTTGCTGTGGAAGCGGCAGGGGAGGAATCCCGCCTGACGAGACAGACCGACGAGGGGCAGGAAGTGCTTTTCACGGATCCCTACGGCGTCCTGAACGAGGTGCAGTACCATAATCGCTGCCTGTTCTTCCTGGCGGGTATTGATGCGGAAACCAACGGTATTTACCGCCTGTATCTGCCGGAGGGGAAGGTGGATGTGCTGGTGGAGGACATCCCAGTCGGGAGCGGGGAGGACGGTTATCGTTTCTCCTATTTTAAGGTCGTCTCCAACTGCGAGCTTACCTGGGTCTGCGCCTATCCTGCCCTGGAAGCGCATGGCGCGGAATACTGGAACCAGCCGGTTCTGCAGGACGGGCAGACGCCTCACGAAATGTTCCACGGGCTATATCCCCAGGTGGAAAGCTATGAGGATCTGCTGGAAAATAAGACGGCGGCCTGGCAGTATGCGCAAACCCTGTGCGGCGTTCTCCGGGAGCGGACAGGCCGCTATACCGAGGAACTCTACTACCGGAATACCATGACGGAGGAAACCCGGAGCTGCTTCAGCGATGCAGTCTACAGCAGCCAGATGCCGATCGTCTATCCCGATGGGACTGCGCGGCCGGAGGAGGAGCGGAAAAACGGAGATTTCTGGTGGCTGGACAGCTACTATACCGGGGAGAACCACGGGGAATAATTCCATTCCACAGCCGAAAACTGCCCGCCGGATTCTTCCGGCGGGCTTTGCCGACAGATGTTCCCTTGACAGCCGCACCTGCTTCTGATAGGATAAAGTTCTATGGAAGGGGGGAATGCGCATGGACGACCAGGACGTGAGGAAGCGGCGGCTGTATCGCCTGCTTTTCGGTGTGTACTGCCTGGGAATGGCGCTGCTGCTGTTCCACCGGCCGGTCTACTCCCTGGAGGAGCGGGAATACTGGCAGATTTTGACGGAAAATCAGAACCTGATCCCCTTCCGTACCATCCGCGTCTGCCTGGAGCTGCTCCATGCGGAGGAAGCCTGGCTGCGGCGCTACGCGACAGTGAATTTTTACGGAAATATCCTGCTGTTTCTGCCCTGGGGGATGCTGCTGCCCCGGGTTTGGAGGACTATGGAAAGCCATTGGCGGTTTCTGCTCTTCAGCGCCGGGGTCATTCTTGCGGTGGAGGCGGCGCAGCTTTTCTCCCTGCGGGGCAGCTGCGACATTGACGATGTGATCCTCAATCTTTCGGGGATGCTCCTGGGATTCTGGCTGGGGAAGCTATGGCGGCGGTGGAGGCGATCTCCCGCCTCATAATATGGACATATATTTACAGAAAACTTACCTGGATTTGTCTATTTTTCACATTGACGGGGACTGGGAAATTTGGTATATTTTGAGCGTATGGGCACTCCATACGCTCAAAACATTTTAGGAGGAAAAAATGATGACAAAGAAGATCATTGCCCTGATCATGGCAATGGTGCTGTGTCTGGGCTTGGCGGCCTGCGCCAGCGGTGAAACCCCCACTGTGACCACCACTGCGCCCACCGCTGACACGCAGCCCACTGTGCTGGCCACTGAGCCTGCTGCCCAGGGCGAAGAATTGGTGATCCTGTACACCAACGATGTGCACAACGCCTACCAGCGCGGCACGGAAGACAATGCCGACCGCATGGGCTATGCCGCCCTGGCGGCCTATGCCAAGGCGCTGGAGGCGGAGGGCAGCACCGTTGTCCTGGTGGACGGCGGCGACGCCATTCAGGGCGAGGCTGTGGGCACCCTGTCCAAAGGCGCTTACCTGGTGGACATTATGAACGAAGTGGGCTACGACATTGCCGTTCCCGGCAACCATGAGTTTGACTTCGGTATGGATACTTTCCTGGATCTGGCCAACAATAAGGCGAATTACCAGTATGTGTCCTGCAACTTCACGGATCTGCGCACTGGCGAGACAGTGTTCCAGCCCTATGTGGTAAAGGAATTTGACGGCGTGAAGGTGGCCTTTGTGGGCATTTCCACCCCGGAGACCTTTACCAAGTCCACCCCCACCTACTTCCAGGATGAAGAAGGCAACTACATCTACGGCTTTGCTGAGGGCAACGAGGGTCAGGATCTGTATGAATGCGTACAGAATGCCATTGACCAGGCGAAGCTGGAGGCCGACTATGTGATCTGTGTGGGTCACGTGGGCACCGACCCTGCCAGCAGCCCCTGGACTTCTACGGAGATCATTGCCAACACCACCGGCATGACGGCATTCCTGGACGGCCATTCTCACTCCGTCATCAATGGCGAGACTGTCACCGATAAGGACGGCAACACCGTTGTAGTTTGCTCTACCGGCACCAAGCTGACGGCTATCGGCGAGCTGCGGCTGAATCTGGCCGACGGTACCGCCACGGCTTCTCTGGTCACCGGCCTCACCGAGGATGACCCCGATGTGCTGGCCTACACCAACGACATTGCAGCACAGTTTGAGGAACTGCTGGCCAGCGTGGTAGCCACCTCTGAACTGGAACTGGTGGTCAACGACCCGGAGACTGACGAGCGTATTGTCCGCAGCCAGGAAACCAACCTGGGCGACCTGTGCGCCGACGCTTACCGCAGCCTGCTGGGCGCGGACATCGGTCTGGTGAACGGCGGCGGCGTCCGGGATGTGATCCATGCCGGCGACGTGACCTATGGCGACATCATCGCGGTGCATCCTTTCGGTAATGTGGCCTGCCTGGTGGAAGTGAACGGACAGCAGATCTTGGATGCCCTGGAAATGGCCTACCGCCTCGTCGGCGAGGGTGAGTGCGGCGGCTTCCTGCAGGTATCCGGACTGACCTGTGAAGTAGATACCTCCATCCCCTCCAGCGTGGTGCTGGATGACAAGGAGAACTTCGTGGAGGTGTCCGGTGATCGCCGCGTATTCAACGTGATGGTAAACGGCGAACCCATCGATCCCGAGGCTGCTTACACTGTGGCTTCCCACAATTATATGCTCAAGGACGGCGGCGACGGCTTCACCATGTTCATCGGCAGCCCGGTGCTGCAGGATGAGGTGATGATCGACAACCAGGTGCTGATCACCTACATCCAGGAGACTCTTGGCGGTGTGGTCAGCGCGGAGCAGTACGGCGATCCCTATGGCGAGGGTCGTATTGTGATCCACTGATCCTTTTGAATCCAATTATGCGCCGCCGCCCGCAAGGGCGGCGGCTTTTTTCTGGAAAAGCAGACAGATTGTCGTGGTTTTCCAAAAGGAAGTCCCCTTGTCAAATAGGGAAAACCTGCTATAATATAGCCATTGCACAGAAAGGAAACGGGCAATGAAAACGATTTTATTTGACCTGGATGGGACGCTGCTTCCCATGGATCAGGAGAAATTTGTAGAGGCATACTTCGGCCTGCTGGCAAAGAAGCTGGCGCCCCATGGCTATGAACCGAAACCTTTGGTGGACGCCATTTGGAAGGGAACTGCCGCTATGGTGAAAAACAACGGCAGCTGCACCAATGAGCAGGCATTTTGGCGGCAGTTCGTGAATATCTTTGGCGAGCGGGTGCGCCGGGACGAGCCGCTGTTCGAGGAGTATTACCATCAGGAATTTGAATGGGTGCGGCAGGTTTGCGGCTTTGCTCCTAAGGCGGCGGAGACGGTAAAAGCTCTAAAGGCGGCGGGCTGCCGTGTGGCGCTGGCCACCAACCCCATTTTTCCTGCGGTGGCTACCCAGGCGCGGATTCGCTGGGCAGGGCTGGACGCCCGGGATTTTGAACTGGTGACCACCTATGAG
The DNA here is from genome assembly GCA_018715805.1 of Candidatus Faecousia intestinigallinarum. Lineage (GTDB taxonomy): Bacteria > Bacillota > Clostridia > Oscillospirales > Oscillospiraceae > Faecousia > Faecousia intestinigallinarum. The sequence continues at coordinate 27,349 of DVKX01000071.1, forward strand.
AACTCCCGCTTCTGCAAACCCAATCCCGCTTATTATCAGGAGATCCTCCGTACCCTGGACGCCGCGCCGGAGGATTGCTGCATGGTTGGCAACGATGTGAAGGAAGATATGGCGGCGGCGCGGCTGGGTATGCAGGTGTTTCTGCTGACGGACTGCCTCATTAATTCGGAGGGGGAGGATATTCATGCATATCCCCATGGCAGCTTCGAGGAATTGATGGCGTTTTTAGAAAGGATGGGCTTCTATGAAAATTGCACTGGCTGCGGCAAGGCTGAAAAACCGGGATGTTCTCTATAATCTTTCCCAAATCAGCCGGTACATCCATGCCGCTGAGCAAGAGGGCGCAGAGCTGATCTGCTTTGGAGAGAGCTTCTTGCAGGGCTTTGACTGTCTGGACTGGGAATATGAGAAGGATCGTGAAACAGCGGTGAGCACAGACTCCCCGGCCTTTAAGCAGGTATGCTTTCTCTCGGAGGAGACGGGAGTGGACGTGCTGTTCGGTTTTGTGGAGCGGCAGGGAGAGGCGCTGTATTCCGCCTGTGCGCTGGTGGAAAAAGGCGTGCTGACGCATTGCTATCGCAGGGTATCCCAGGGCTGGAAGGAGTATAACTGTACCGACGCGCATTATCAGGAGGGCGCGGCGGCAGAGATATTCCGCTACCGGGGGAAAGACTGCCTCCTGGCGCTGTGCGGCGACCTGTGGGATTGCCCGGAGCAATTTGCCCAGGGTGAGGAACTGCTGTTCTGGCCGGTATATATCAGTTTCCCGCCGGAGGAATGGAAAGGCGGCGTGCGGGAGGAATACGCCCGCCAAGGAGCAAAATGCTGCGCCAAGACGCTGTTTGTAAACAGCGTTGCCGACGACGATGCTTATGGCGGCGCGTGCCTGTTTGAAAACGGCGCCGTCAGCGCGGAGCTGCCCATGGGCAAGGAGGGTATGCTGGTAGTGGAAGTATAAATCGGCCAAAGTGCAGGCCGTTTTTGGGCGATTTACTATGTATTTCCCGATAATCGGCAAATAATCGGCGTTTACCAACAATTTATTCGGTTTTTCTTATGCTTTTTGTCTCATTCTCCATTGGCTTCCTGTCATACTCTATGGAAGGAAGTGAGACAATGAGACAGCAATACCACGATACTTTGAAGAAACATTTTCGCCGCGATTTGCTGAATACCCGTTCCGACCTTGGATTGACCCGGGATCGGATGGCCGAGCTGCTTTCTATGGATTCCAGCTCTTTGGCGGATTTGGAATCCGGCAAATATACCTGCAGCGCGGTTACTCTGCTGCTCTATCTTTTTCGCTGCTGCCCGGACAGCGAAGCCTTTTTGAGCGACCTGCAGAAGGAGATGGACGCAGTGGCCAGGCAGCGCGGCCAGCTTCCCAGTTCCAAATAGCAGCGTTCCCCTGTCGGCAGTATTACTCGAAATGACTGGAGGTGCCAATATGTGGGATATTAACGCGCTTGTGCCGCAGCTTCCTTACTGGAGCTGCCTTACCCCAGAGGAGCAAACCCTGGTAACAGAGCAGGCGCGGCTCCTTTCCTTCGCCAAGGGGCAGCCGGTTCTGTCAGGCAGCGAGTGCCTGGGCATGGTCTGGGTTGTTTCCGGCGCGATACGTTTGTACATCCTTTCGGAAGAGGGGCGAGAGGTGACTTTATTCCGGCTGTACCAGGGGGAACCGTGTGTTTTTTCCGCTTCCTGCGTGGTGAGCCAGATCACCTTTGACACGATGATCACCGCAGAGCAGGATACCTGCCTGCTGGTGGTTCCCAGTCATGTGTTCGGGCAGATGACAGAGGAGAACCTGACTTTGCGGTGCTATATGTACGAACGGATGCTGGAGCGCTTCTCCGCCGTCATGTGGACCATGCAGGAGATCCTGTTCAAGGGCTTTGACCGCCGCTTGGCTGCATTCCTGGTGGGGGAATATGACCGCACCGGCAGCGTGCAGATCAGAATGACCCACCAGGAGATCGCGAAGATCACCAGCTCCGCCCGGGAGGTGGTGGCCAGGATGCTGAAGCGCTTCGAGGCCGACGGTCTGGTGGAGTACAAGCGCGGCTGCGTTACGCTGCGGGACATTCCGGCGCTCCGAACGATGCGCTGAGGCGCCTGGGATCAAAAATTCTTCTGAAATGCTACTTGGTCACATTTTTTTGCCGGCCTGGAGGTTATAATCAGAGTAAAGAAATTCATCCTGAAAGGAGACAGAACAATGGAGATCCAACTGACCCAGCAGAATTTTGCGGAGGAGGTACTGCATTCCGATAAGCCTGTCCTGGTGGACTTCTGGGCTACTTGGTGCGGCCCCTGCCGGATGCTTGCCCCTATAATCGCGGAGATCGCAGAGGAATACGCCGGGGAAATCAAGGTAGGTAAGGTAAACGTAGACGAGGAGATGGGGCTGGCAGGTCAGTACCAGATCAGCAGCATCCCTACGGTGATGCTGTTTAAGGACGGCAAGGCCGTCCAGACCTCTGTGGGGTATCGTCCGAAAGCGGAACTGGAAGCCATGCTCCGCTGACACACACCCGTTTCAAAAGTCTAAGAGCTTTTGAAGCACTGCTTACAGGGAATGGGCTTGCCCCATTCCCTGTATTGACTTTCCGCCGGGAATCGGTTACAATGATACCGCTTTTTATATGCGCCAGTAGCTCAGTTGGATAGAGCGTCCGCCTCCTAAGCGGAAGGCCGGGGATTCGAGTTCCTTCTGGCGCGCCAGGTCGGGACGAGCGATGCTCGTTCCGACTTTTTTTGCAGATAGGGCGCTGTCTGCTGTCTTTTCAATCTGGACTGCAAAATTGCAAATTTTGCTTGACAAATTTTGGGAGCGATGATATACTAAAATTGTAATATAAAAGTGTACACCACAGAAAGACAAAGCGGAGAAATGTCCGTGAGGAGGGGATTCCCATGGCGCACCCGGGTGGCGCGGCTGTTCCCCGGCAGCCGGCTCGGCCACGGTAAATAGGGGAAAACAACACTATTTTCAGGAGGTATTGATATGAAAAAGTCGTTTCGTGTTCTGACCATGGTTCTGGCGGTGGTGATGCTCCTGAGCAGCTTTGCGCTGTTGGCCTCTGCGGCGGAGGCGTCCCAGAAGCTGGCCTGTACCCATCCGCACATGATGGTGGTGGAGGAGTGGCATTGCATTCCTCTTGATTCCAATTACCATCGAGATTATAGGTATTATCGGTATACCTGCCCGCTCTGCGGCTATTACTATCTGGAATATCAGAATGATTACTCTGATTTTCGCCATTCATTTGGTCTCGATGATGTCTGCATATACTGCGGCGCTAAAAGATAATCGTTTAAGCGGCTGATCGCGTTTTCTTTCGCTGTGCCGTCCACTTAGCGTGGGCGGCATAGCCCTATCCATAAAACATGGCGAAAAGCGCCGTAGCAAATAAGGAGGGAAGCGGTATGCACAGTATCCGGCAATTTCTTCGCCAGCCCTTGAAGCTGCTGGCGGGCATTTTGTTTATGACCCTGGGGGTGGCGCTGCTGTGCGTGGGCGTGGGGCAGAGCGTGGCGGCGCGCCAATCCCAGGCGGCCTTTGAGGAGATGTTCACCACCACCGCCGTCATGAGCGCCAAATACCAGTTCGTGGACGATACCGGCGAAGATATACTGCTTCGGGAAGTGCCGGAGGATATTCAGGCGTGGATCGACCAGTTCCTGGCGCAGCACCCGGAGCTGGTGAAGTATGTGGCGCAGCCCGGCCTGGCTTCCGCCAGGCTCCCGGAGCTGGCGATGGATAACTATACAAATTATGTTTTGGACTATGCAAGCGGCAGTATTATGGGGTTCGCGCCCACGCCGCAGGGCAGCCCCTATTCCAGCGCCGTGCTGGAAATTTCTGTTATTGGCACGAAGGATCCGGTGGTTACGGAGGATGGCGTCAGCCAGGAGATCGTGGGTACCGTGGAACGGGTGCTGGGGCTGGAGGCGGGATTCGACGACCCCACCGGCCGTACCGCCTACCTGACCTTCCGGGCTAAGAGCCTGGCGGAGCTGGAACCCCTGTCCGCAGGGGAGCGCTGCCTGGTCTACGGTATGGATTACTATGACATGGAAGCAAGGCTGCGCGCCAAAATTTCCAAGAGAATGAACGGCGGCGTGGACATTGGCTTTGTGGATCCCAAGAACATGCACGCCACCGGCTGGGCCAAGGAGGGGAGCTGGTGGGAGCTTGACGGTGACAGCCAATATTATGTTGCAAACTATGTACTGGGCCAGGAAATTTGGGGAATGAAATGGCAAGACTACCGTGATTACCAGGCCGTCTCCATGACCCTGGAAAACCGGGGGGACTGGCCGGCGGATGGAACAGGGCTGGACGCGGAAACCTTCGCCCAGCGCTATACCGTGCCCACCCTGGTGCGTTTGGATGGCACTGCGGAGGAATTTTTAGCCACCCCGGAGGGGGCGCTCTGGCAGAGAATGCTCACGGAGATGGAGGAGAACGCCCACGCCTTCCCCATCATCGGCGTGGACGGGGCGCTGAATTATGTGGCGGAGTTTGCCCGGGGGCAGGCTTGGGTAGCCCAGGGGCGGGCCTTCACCCCGGAGGAAATGGCGTCCGGCGCCAAGGTGTGCGTGATCTCCGACATCCTGGCGGAGAAAAACGGGCTGAAGCTGGGGGATACCATCACCCCGCAGTTCTATGACAAAGACCCCCACAGCCCCTACCAGGGCTTTGTGGAGGAGGGGGAGGGAGTCGTCTATCCGGCGGCCTACCGCTATAGCCCCTACACCCCCGATGCCGGGGAGGAGACCTATACCATCATCGGCATCTATACGCAAAAACAACCTTGGAAGTGGGTGCGGAGCGGGGAGGGAGCAGCGCGTTATCAACTGTGGATATTCTCCCCCAACACCATTTTCGTCCCGGAGGCGGCGGTGCCGGTGGAGATGGCCTATGGGGACATGGGCTTCTTCTACACCCTGATCCTGGAGAACGGCGCCAAAGAGGAATTGGAGGAGCTGCAGGCCTGGGCGGGGTTTGAAGATCTGTTCCTGGTGGAAGATCAGGGGTATTCCGTATTGGCCAGCGGCCTGACGGATTACCAGGCCACAGCCGCGCTGACCCTGCGCATAGGCGTTACAGTGTACGCAGTGGTGCTGCTGCTGTTCCTGCTGCTCTACCCCGGGATGCAGGGAAAGAACCTGGCCACCATGTACTCCCTGGGCACGCCGGAGAAGCTGCGGATGCGCCATTCCCTGCTGGACACGCTCTGCGTGCTGCTGCCGGGCACCCTCCTGGGGATCCTGGCGGGGGGGATTCTTTGGGAAAGGATCGTGGATTCCGTCCCGGCGGCAAATGCGGTGACGGAGGCGTTCCGGCTGAATCCCTGGCTGCTGCTTGGCCTGGGAGCGGCGCAGTTCGTCCTGTCCCTGGGGGCGGCGGCAGTCCTGGGCTGGTGGATGAGCCGGGACAAGAGAGCGGGAAGGAGGTAGGCGTATGTGGATGCACCTATGGAGAAGAATTACCCGGAAGCCCCTGCCGCTGCTGGCCGTTGCAGCCTTCGCGGCGGCGATCACCCTGGCGCTGTGCGCCCTTCACGCCAATAATGTGGCGGAGGAGGCGGCCTACCTGGAGAGCCGCGCCAAGGTGGAGGTGCCCTTCGCGGTGACCAACCTGGCCGGCAGCCAGTCTCAGGATATTATGATTCCCGGCTTCCTGGCGGACGCTTTCGCCGGGCAGGGGGACGGGCGCCCCCTGCTGGACGGGTATGTTTCCCAGCTGCAGATCCTGCAGACCTATTCGGTGAACAGCTCGAAGGACGGAGTGCTGGACGGCTTCCGGATGTGCGGCATTCTGGATCTGAAATCCGACCGCCTCATCTCCCCCAATGCCGGCGGGGAGATCGAGTGGTATCCCGGCTACGATGAGAGCGTTTTCCAGACCGGCGAGCTGGTATGTATCGTGCCGAAGCAGCTGGCGGAGGAGGGCGTGCTGCCCGAGGACGGGGTGCTGGAGCTTACATTTGTGGGGGAAACCACGCCCCCGAACCCACCCAACAAGATCACCCGGGAGTTTACCGTGGTGGGGCTGTTCTCCAATGATAAGATCGCCGTGGACGGCGCGAAAATCTGGAAGGCCTATTGCCCCTACCGAACCATGCGGCAGATCTATCTGGATTTGAGCATCATCTATGAAAAACGCACTGTCGATGTGATTCGCGGTGTGCTGCGGGACAACGACCAGCTGGAGGAATTCCGAAAGGCTGCCAACGAGTGGATGCCCAACGCCGAGCCGGACGCCCAGCCCTGGGAATACGAAACGGTGGGCTATTACTTCACGGAGTTTTACTTTGCCATCGACATTGACGACTCCCTGCTCCAGAGCCTGACCAACAGCTACCAGAACAGCATGGCCATCAACCGGCTGTCCCTGCTGCTGGTGTTCGCGCTGTCCGCCGGGGCGGGGTTCCTGGTGGGCTTCCTGATGATCCGGAGCCGGAAGCGGGAGATCGGCCAGCTGCGCACTCTGGGGACGCCGGGGGCGATGATCTACATAAGCTATGCCCTGGAGCAGATGGCGGCCATTGCCGTGGGCATCGGGGTGGGGGGCGCATTCTTCCGCTATGAACCCGTTGCCTGGCTGGCGCTGTTTGCTGGTATCTATTTTGTGGGCTTGAGCGCCGCACTGCTGATTTTCCTGCGCAGGAATCTGCTGGCATCTATGAAAGAGGAGGAGACATCATGAGCATTGTATTGCAGGACGCGTCCTACAGCTATCAGGGAAAGTACCAGACGGTGCGCGCCGTGGATGGGGTTTCCTATGCCTTTGAATACGGGAAGCTCTATGCCATTGTGGGAAAATCCGGCTCGGGCAAGACCACGCTGCTCTCGCTGATGGCAGGGTTAGATTTGCCCACAGAGGGAGAAATTCTGGTGGAGGGGAAATCCACCCGGGAATGGGATCGGAACGCCCTGCGCCGGGACGCAGTGTCCGTGATCTATCAGAACTATAACCTTTTCCCCTTGCTGACGGTCAGCGAGAACATCCAATATCCCCTGACCCTAAAGAAGACGCCGAAGAAAGAGGCCAAGGAGCTGGCGAAGAAAATGCGGGAGCGGGTGGAGCTGCCGGAGAGCTATGACAACCGCCTGCCCAGTCACCTGTCCGGCGGCGAGCAGCAGCGGGTGGCCATTGCCCGGGCGCTGGCGCAGGGATGCAAAATCATTTTGGCGGATGAGCCAACAGGCAATTTGGATACGGCCAATACACAGAACATTGTGCGTATCCTCCGCGACCTTGCCCATGAGGATGCGTGCACGGTGATCATTGTGACGCATGATACCGCAGTTGCCGACCAGGCGGACGAGGTTTTGCAGATGAAAGACGGCCGTTGGGTGTAAATGCGGAATAAATGAAATTTTGGAAAAGCCCGGGGTTCGCAGACCCCGGGCTTTTCAGACGCCAAAAGGCCGGAGCAAGGCAAGCCTTGCTCCGGCCTGGTACGCTGGAAGGGACTCGAACCCCCGACCTACTGATTCGTAGTCAGTCACTCTATCCAACTGAGCTACCAGCGCATATGCTGAATTTTTTGTGCTGAGATATAATAGCACACACGAAAAGAAAAAGCAAGCCCCTTTTTGAAAAATTGCGTTCTTTTTTTCATCGCTTGACAGCCAGTGTAAAATAAAGGCGAACGAAAGGGGGCGTCCGTGTGGAGGAAAATATTTATGCGCTGCTCCCGGGGGCGCTGCTTCCCTGGTATGGTGAGCATAAGCGGGATTTGCCCTGGCGGCAGGATAAAGACCCCTATCATGTCTGGCTCTCGGAGATTATGCTGCAGCAGACCAGAGTGGAGGCGGTGAAGGGCTATTACGCCCGGTTTCTGTCCGCGCTGCCCAATGTCCGTTCCCTGGCGCTGGCGGAAGAGGAGCAGCTCCACAAGCTGTGGGAGGGACTGGGGTACTACACCCGGGTGCGAAATTTGAAGAAAGCGGCGCAGGCGGTTTGCCGGGACTATGGCGGCACATTCCCCAAAGAATACGCGCAAGTCCTGGCGCTGCCCGGGATCGGGGAGTATACGGCGGGGGCCATTTGCTCCATCGCCTTTGACCAGCCCATACCGGCAGTGGATGGAAATGTACTGCGCGTGTGCGCCCGATTGACAGACAGCAGCCGCCCCATTGACGACCCGGCTTACAAAAAGGAAATCCGCAGGGCGCTGGCGGAAATCTATCCGCGCCAGGCGGGAGATTTTACCCAGGCGCTGATGGAGTTGGGCGCCACGGTATGCGGCCCCAACCGTCCGCCGGAGTGCGAAAATTGCCCCTGTAAGGCTTTCTGCCAAGGCAGACGCAGCGGCCGGGCAGCCGGCCTGCCGGTAAAATCCCCCAAGCGATCCAAGCGCTTGGCGCAAAAAACGGTATTTGTGTTTTGCGCCCACGGACGGTATGCCCTGAACCGCCGCCCAGATAAAGGGCTGCTGGCGGGGCTTTGGGAGTTTCCCAACTGCGACGGATTCCTGGAGCCGGAGCAAGCGCTGGCTTGGGCGGCGGAGAAGCTGCATCCCAGGGACATCCGGCGGCAGATGGAGCGAAAGCATATCTTTACCCATATCCAATGGGATATGCGCTGCTATTATATCGACGTATCGGAGCCGGGGGGAGCGTTTTCCTGGTTCACAGCGGAACAGATCGATCATCAGGCGGCGCTGCCTACGGCATTCCGCCAGTTCTGGGAGGAACGCCATGTTTGACTTTCATATACACTCCACCATATCCTTTGACGGGCACGACAGCCCAGAGGAAATGCTGGCGGCTGCGGAGGCTGCCGGACTGCGGGAGATTTGCTTTACAGATCACCGAGACTATGCGGCGAATACGGAACAACAGACCATGCTTTTCGACTGGCAGCGCTATGGTCAGGCGTACGACTGCCTGGAAAGCCCAAAGCTGAAAATCCGCCGGGGCATGGAGTTCGGCCTGAAGCCGGATAATGTCCATGTTCTGGAACAAGACGCGGCAATGCGGGATTTTGATTTTATCCTCGGCTCCGTACACTTTGTGGAGGAGCAGGATGTTTATTTTGAACCCTATTGGGAGGGCAAGACCATTTTTGAGGCGGAGCGGCGGTTTCTGGAGGAAACGCTGCGCTGCGTCCAGGTTCATAAGGACTACGATGTGCTTGCCCACCTGACGTTTCTAAGCAAGGCGCGGGCGCATCCGCTGCCGCAGCCGATTCCCTATTACCGCCATCGGGAGGTGGCGGACGAGATCCTTCGCACTCTGGCACAAAAGGGAAAGGGGCTGGAGATGAACACCAGCGGCGTGGATCGCTGCGGAGATTTCCTGCCGGGCGCAGACTATTTTCGGCGCTTCAAGGAATTGGGGGGCGAGATCGTTACCATCGGCTCGGACGCCCATACTGCGGCACGGGTGGGGCAGCATACTTCCAAAGCCGGGGAGCTTCTGGGGGCGATTTTCGGCTATGTGTGCACCTTTGCCGGAAGGCAGCCAATATTCCATAAGCTGTAAAAACGCAGCGATGCGGAATTGCTGCCGCTTTGCCTCTTGACGTTTCGTTTGAAGACAACTATAATATGTTTGCAAAAGAAGAGCAGTATGGAGAAAAGGAGAAAAATATGTTGAAGAATTTGCGGGAATTGCGGCGAAAATGCGGAATGACCCAAAAGGAACTGGGAAATGTCGTGGGCTTGACACAGCAGACCATCAATAAATATGAAAATGGCAATGCAGAACCCAATATCCGCACGCTGATCGCCCTGGCGGATTATTTTGAAACCAGCGTGGATTACTTAATCGGAAGAACCTCAGAATGAAAACCGTGCGCACCCGACCTGCGGAAAACAAGCAGTTCGGGTGCGCATATTGTTTTTGCCGATTAGAGCTGCCCTTTGGACGCAAAAGGGGGGCGGTTGTTGACTTTACGACAAAAATGCGTATAATAGAACACAGTAAAATGGATAACTATGGCAGGTAGGTACTATGGCGACGAAAAAGCAAGAACAATACGGTAATTCCAGTATTTCCATGCTGAAAGGAGAGGAACGGGTGCGCAAGCGCCCGGCAGTGATTTTTGGCTCGGATGACCTGGAGGGCTGCAAGCACGCGGCATTTGAGATTCTTTCCAACGCCATTGACGAGGCGCGGGAGGGGCACGGCGATACCATCATCGTTACCCGCTACGAGGATCTGAGCATCGAGGTGGAGGATTTCGGACGGGGCTGCCCTGTGGATTATAACGAAAAAGAAAAGCGCTACAACTGGGAACTGGTGTTCTGCGAGATGTACGCCGGCGGCAAATACGGAGAAAACGGGGAAAACTATGAGTATTCTCTGGGTATGAACGGCCTTGGCTCCTGCGCCACCCAGTATGCTTCGGAGTATTTTGACGCCATTGTCCGCCGGGACGGCTTCCGCTACGACCTGCATTTTGAAAAGGGAAAAAATGTGGGTGGTCTGGCCAAGGCTCCCACAGATCGGAAAAAGACCGGCTCCGTGTTCCGCTGGCGCCCCGACCGGGAGGTGTTTACGGACATCGATATTCCCGCCGACTATTTCCGGGATGTGCTGCACCGGCAGGCGGTGGTGAATCGGGGCATTACCTTCCGCTTCCGCAACCAGGTGGGAGGTAAATTTGAGACAGAGGAGTTCTGCTACCAGGACGGCATCCAGGAGTACCTGGAGGAGATCGTGGGGGAGAACGCTTTCACCATGCCTGTCTACTGGGAGGCGGAGCGCCGGGGACGGGACGCGGACAACCGCCCGGAAATGAAATTGAAGATTACGGCGGCATTCTGCTTTTCCAAGCAGGTGAGCCGGACGGAGTATTACCACAATTCCTCCTGGCTGGAATATGGCGGCAGCCCGGATCGGGCGGTACGATCCGGATTCACGGCGGCCTTTGATAAATATCTGAAGGATACCAATAAATATACCAAGAACGAGAACAAAATCATTTTTCAGGACATTCAGGACAGCCTGGTGCTGGTGACCAACTGTTTCTCCACCATCGGCTGCTTTGAGAATCAGACAAAAAAGTCGGTGAACTCCAAATTCACCCAAGATGCCATGACAGCTTTTTTTAAGGAAAAATTGCAGGTGTGGTTTTTGGAGAATAAGCAGGAGGCCGACCGGGCGGCAGAGCAGATTCTGGTAAATAAACGCGCCAGAGAATCTGCGGAAAAAACCCGTACCAGTGTGAAGAAGAAACTCTCCGGCTCTATCGATATTGCCAACCGGGTGCAGAAATTCGTGGATTGCCGCAGTCGGGATACCGCTGTGCGGGAGTTGTATATCGTGGAGGGCGACTCCGCGTTGGGTAGTGTCAAAATGTCCAGAGACGCGGAATTCCAAGGCATAATGCCGGTGCGCGGCAAAATCCTAAACTGCCTAAAGGCAGATTATAACAAGATTTTTGCCTCTCCTATCATCACCGATCTGATGAAGGTGCTGGGCTGCGGCGTGGAGGTGCACGGGAAAAAGGTCAAGGAGCTGAGCAGCTTTGACATTTCCGGCCTGCGCTGGAGCAAGGTGATTATCTGCACCGACGCGGATGTGGATGGCTTCCAGATCCGCACCCTGATTCTCACCATGCTCTATCGGCTCTGTCCCACGCTGATCCGGGACGGGTATGTGTATATCGCGGAATCCCCGCTTTTTGAGATCACTTGCAAGGATAAAACCTGGTTTGCCTATAACGAGCAGGAAAAAGTACAGATTTTGAAGAAATTAGAGGGCAAGAAAGTCTTCTTGCAGCGTTCCAAGGGTCTGGGCGAAAACGACCCGGAGATGATGTGGATGACCACCATGAACCCGGAGACGCGGCGGCTGATTAAGGTCATGCCGGAGGAGGCTGAGCGGATGGCATATTACTTTGATGTCCTCCTGGGGGACAACCTGGGGGAGCGGAAGAACTTCATTTCCGAGAACGGCGCAAAGTATTTGGAACTGGCGGATATTTCCTAAGAGGAGCGGACTATGGCACGGAAAAAACAGGAACCCGAAAAGAAAAAAGTAAATACCGACGGGGTAATGGGGCTGCATGGTTCCACCACGGAGCAGGCGATCTCCGAAACCTTGGAGGTCAATTTCATGCCCTATGCCATGTCGGTGATCGTATCCCGAGCCATCCCGGAGATCGACGGCTTTAAGCCCAGTCACCGGAAGCTTCTGTATACCATGTATAAGATGGGCTTACTCAACGGCGGGCGCACCAAGTCGGCCAATATCGTGGGGCAGACCATGCGCTTGAATCCCCACGGCGACGCCGCCATTTATGAAACTATGGTGCGCCTGGCGCGGGGAAATGAGACGCTGCTCCATCCCTTTGTGGATTCCAAGGGCAATTTCGGTAAGGTCTATTCTCGGGATATGGCCTATGCTGCTTCCCGGTATACGGAGGCCAAACTGGAGCCGATCTGCGCGGAACTGTTCCGGGATATCGACTCCGACACAGTGGATATGGTGGACAACTATGACGCCAGCATGAAAGAGCCTGCGCTGCTGCCCACGACGTTCCCCAATGTGCTGGTGTCCGCCAATCAGGGCATCGCCGTGAGTATGGCCAGTAATATTTGCTCCTTCAACCTGAAGGAGGTGTGTGAAACCACCATTGCCCTGCTCCAAAACCCGGAGCATGATATTTTGGAAACCTTGCCCGGTCCGGACTTTTCCACCGGAGGTCAGCTGCTTTTTGACGAGGCGGCCACCCGGGAGATCTATGCTACTGGACGGGGCAGCTTTAAGCTGCGCTGTAAGTGGCGCTATGTAAAAGAGGGAAACCGAATTGAGATTCTGGAGATTCCCTATACCACCGCTACGGAAACGATTATGGACAAGGTGGCGGAACTCATCAAGGCAGGAAAAATTCGGGAGATCGCAGATATGCGGGACGAGACGGATTTGGGCGGCTTGAAACTGACCATTGATCTGAAGCGGGGCGTGGATCCGGACGCGCTGATGCGCAAACTTCTGCGCGCCACACCCCTGCAGGACAGTTTCCCCTGCAATTTCAACATTCTCATCGCCGGGATGCCCCGGGTGATGGGCGTGGGGGAGATCCTGCTGGAATGGAGCGCCTGGCGTACGGACTGCATCAAGCGCAGAATATTTTTCCAGGCGGGAAAGAAGCGGGAGCGCCTGCATTTGCTCAAGGGCTTAGAGCGGATCCTGCTGGACATTGATAAAGCCATCGCCATCATCCGGGAGACGGAATTGGAAAGCGAAGTAGTGCCCAATCTGATGATCGGTTTCGGAATCGACGAGACTCAGGCGAATTTTGTGGCGGAGATCAAGCTGCGGAACATCAATAAGGAGTATATCCTGCGGCAGACCCGCGCCATCTCGGATCTGGAGGCAGAGATCGCGGAGCTGGAGGCAACGCTGAATAGTCCGCGGAAGCTGAAAGCGGTTCTCATAGACGAGCTTAAGCAGGTGGCCAGGAAATACGCCCAGCCGCGAAAGACGGAGATCGTCTATCAGGCGGAGGAGCTTGCGCCGGAAGATCCGGAAGAGCAGATTCCGGATTACCCGGTGACGGTGTTTGTGTCCAAGGAGGGCTACCTAAAGAAAATCACCGCCCAATCTTTGCGGATGAGCGGAGAGCAAAAATTTAAGGAGGGGGACAGCCTGTCCTTTTCGCGGGAGGCTGCCAATCGCAGCGAGGTGCTGGTATTTACCAACAAATATCAGTGCTACAAAACCCGGCTTTCCGATTTTGAGGACGGGAAAGCTTCCATGCTGGGGGATTATCTGCCCCAGAAGCTGGAGATGGAGCAGGGGGAAAGCGTGGTTTCGGTGGTTTTCCCGGAGGATTACCAGGGCTTTGTGCTGTTCCTCTTTGAGAACGGAAAAGCGGCAAAGGTTCCCCTTTCCGCATATGAAACAAAAACCAACCGCCGCAAGCTCACCGGCGCTTATTCAGATAAAAGCCCGCTGAAGGCGGTGCTGGCCATGCAAGAGGATACCCAGGTGGCGGTGTACTCCACGGATGGCCGGGCAGTAGTATTCTCCACGGCGCAGCTGTCGCCTAAGACCACCCGCACCACCCAGGGCGTGGGGGTTCTGAGCCTGAAAAAGAAAGCGGCGCTGTCCCACTGCCGGCTGCTGGAGGAGAGCGGCATCGTCAACCCTGGCCGCTATCGCTGCAAGACGCTTCCGGCGGCGGGCGCACTGCTAAAAAGCGAAGACACCGGAGATCAGCAGATCGAGTTCACACTATAAATGCATAAATGGGGGATATGCGTGAAAAAAGCGTCGGATTATTTCATTTGGTTTGCGAAGATTATCTTTGGCTGCGCGCTGTTTGCCATCAGCTTTAATCTGTTTCTGGAGCCAAACGCGCTGAATGCCGGCGGCGTATCGGGTCTGGCCATGGTATTTGTGAAGCTCTTTGGCTTTGGTTCTGTGGGCGTTATCACAGCCTTGATGAATCTGCCGCTGTTTGCTCTGGGCGGGCTGAAGATCGGCAAGCAGTTTTTTCTGGGTTCTTTGGTGGGCATGGTGGCCAGCTCTGCGCTGCTGGACGTATTTCGTATAGTTCCCACCATCAAAACCGAACCGCTGCTGGGGGCGCTGTATGGCGGCGTGCTGTGCGGACTGGGACTGGGGATTGTATTTGCAACAGGTGCCACCACCGGCGGCTCAGACATTGTGGTACGGCTGCTGAAGAGGCGATGGCAGAATGTGCCCATCGGCACCATCAATATATGTTTTGATCTGACGGTGGCGGTATTGACAGGCATTGTATTCCAGGACATTTCCCGGACGCTGTACAGCGGCGTGGCGGTGTTTGTCACCGGACAGGTGATCGACGCGGTGGTATACCGCTTTGATTACTCCCGGGTGGCGATGATTATTTCCCCGCACCATGCGGAGATTGCCCGCGCCATTGCGGTGAAACTGGATCGGGGCGCTACCTACCTTCACGGCGAGGGAACCTACAGCAATCAGCCCAGAGAGGTGATCCTCACTGCGGTGAAGCGACAGCAGCTGGCAGAGCTGAAACAGCTGGTGGTGGAGATCGACCCCAACGCTTTTATTATCGTTCAGGAGGCGCACCAGGTTCTGGGGGATGGGTTCGCCCGCTATAGCAAAGACGCGCTCTAAACAGGGAAGGAGGCTGACCGCGTTGAAGAAACTCCTGATAATGCTTCTGGCAGTATGCCTGACGCTCTCCGGCTGCATGAGCGGCAGCTATTTTTCGGTGCAGCCCAACCAGGCAAACCATACCTCCGGAGATCAGCAGGCGGTCGCTGTAAGCACATACTTTGAGCTGCAGGCCGCGTTAACGGAGATGGTGGCCAAAGGTGCCCAGAAGGGCACGTTCATTGTGGGCGCTATGGATCAGGAACAGGTGGAGCGCAATATGCGTCAGGCGGAGGCATATGTGACACAGAAAGACCCGGTGGGCGCTTATGCCGTGGAGGAGATCAGCTATGAGCTGGGGCAAACCGGCGCTGTTCCGGCGCTGGCTGTGAAGATCACATACAGCCGTACCCGGGAGGAGATTCTGCGGATCCCACAAGTGACGGGTATGGAGCAGGCGGTGGAGCGGATCTACGATTGCCTGGACAGCTGCGGCTCCGGCGTGGTGGTGCTGGTGGACGGGTATGAAGAACTGGATTTTGTACAGCTGGTGCAGGACTATGCAGACCAATATCCGGACAAGGTAATGGAAATTCCAGAGATCGCAGCGGCCGCCTATCCTCAATCTGGCAAGGAACGGGTTATGGAATTGAAATTCACTTATCAGAATAACCGAGAGAACCTGCGGAAGATGCAGAACCAGGTGGAATCGGTTTTTGCTTCGGCGGAACTGTATGTAAGCGGAGATTCTTCAGAGAAGGAAAAGCTCGGACAGCTGTTTTCGTTCTTGACCCAACGGTTTGACTACCAGTTTGAAACGTCTATCACGGCGCCCTACAGTCTTTTATGCCATGGCGTGGGAGACAGCAAGGCGTTTGCTGTGAGTTATGCGGCAATGTGCCGCCGGGCGGGGCTGGAGTGCCTGGTGGTATCCGGCACCCGGGATGCAGAAGCATGGTTCTGGAATATTGTTTTGGACGGGGACACATATTACCATGTGGATCTGCTGGATTCCCTGGAGCAGGGGAGTTTTCAGGAGCGGCTGGACGAGGAAATGCAGGGGTATGTATGGGATTACTCGGCTTATCCTGCCTGTGTACCCGCTGCGCCGCTGGAAGCCACCGAACCTGTGGACGCTGCAGCGACACAGCCGGAAGCGTCCCAGGAGACAACGCTGGAGCCGGAGGAGACGGAACCTCCCGTTCAGGAACAGACGACCCCGCCGGATGCGATTGCGGAGGAATAGACAGAAATTTTCGGAAAGGGTATTGACAAACGGGAAATTTCTGCTATAATCTCAAATGTTCCTCGCGGGTGTAGCTCATCCGGTAGAGCGCCACCTTGCCAAGGTGGAGGTAGCGAGTTCGAGCCTCGTCACCCGCTCCATGAAAAGACCACTTGCTGAAAGCGAGTGGTCTTTTTCCCTGTCCGCAGGGGCGACCCAAGAGGTATTGATAGGAGGTTTTCCATGCTTATCCCGTATCATTCCATTTCTCCGGAGCTTTCTTCCGGCGTCTATATCGCGCCCAACGCCACGGTTATTGGCAATGCGCACCTGGGCGAGCACGCTTCCGTCTGGTTTGGCGCTGTGGTGCGGGCAGACGAAGGCAGGATTACCGTGGGCAGCTACTCCAATATTCAGGATAACTGCACAGCCCATTGCTCTGCGGAGCATCCGCTGACCCTGGGCAGCTGCGTAACGGTGGGGCATAACGCGATGCTCCATGGCTGTACCGTTGGCGACAACTGCCTCATCGGCATGAACGCTACCATCCTGGATGGCGCGAAAATCGGCAGCGGATGCGTGGTGGGAGCCGGCGCGTTGATTACGGAGGGCAAGGTGTTTCCCGATAACAGCCTGATTCTTGGCGTACCGGCGAAGGCGGTGAAGCCCATTGATGAAAAGACTGTGGATATGATTCGGCAGAACGCCTTGTATTATAGCAGACTGGCGCAGGAATACCAGGGATAAGCCTTCGGATTTTTGCCGGAATTTTGAAAAATAGTGTTTGACAAACGGGGGAAAAGCATATATAATATGTGAGCACGACTGCAAGGAGGGGGATATTATGCGGCTCGGACTGGCGAAGATCATAGACTGTCCCGGCGCTTCGGTATCCTTTTCCTGCCATGTTGATCTGAGCGATCTTCGCTATGGCAACTGCTATCCTGTGACGGAGCCTGTGGAAGCCGCCGGTACGGTACGCAATACCGCTGGTGTGCTGATGATGACAGGTTCCGTGTCTACCACCATTCACGGCGTGTGCGACCGATGCGCCGCCGACTTCACCAAAGATGTGCGGTTCCCCATTGAGGTGGTGCTGGTGACGGAGCTGGCCAACGAGGAGAACGAGGACGAATGGGTGTTCCCTCTGGAGGGTGACAGCGCGGATCTGGACGATATCGTTCGCACGGTATTCGTTCTGAACATGGATTCCAAGCTGCTTTGCAGACCGGACTGCAAGGGGATTTGCTGTCAATGCGGCAAGAACCTGAACGATGGCTCCTGCGGCTGTCAAAAAGAGCCGGACCCCCGATTTGCTGCTTTGAAGCAGCTTCTTAAGTAAGAAAAACCATAAACGATGCTGTCTGAAAAGCAGTTTGACCAAGGAGGTGTCATCCATGGCTGTTCCAAAGTGTAAAGTGTCCAAGGCCCGCCGTGATAAGCGCCGTGGCTCCAACTGGAAGCTGTCTGCTCCCAGCGTGACGACTTGCCCCAAGTGCGGCGAGCCGGTTATGCCCCACAGAGCCTGCAAGGCGTGCGGCTCTTACAATGGCCGTCAGGTTCTGGCTGCCAAGGCCGACTAAGGCTGGAAAGATGCGCAAGCATAGAGGAAGGCGGCTGCCTTCCTCTTTTTCTATACCGGAATTGTGAATAGAATGGGAAATTCCCGGCGAAAGAGTTGATTTCGACTGGGGTTTATGGCATAATACAAAAAATGATTTTCAGAAAGGAAGGGATGGTATGGCAAAGCCTTTGGTAGCCATTGTGGGGCGGCCCAATGTGGGCAAGTCCATGTTGTTTAACAAGCTTACCGGCCGGCGCGTCTCCATTGTGGAAGATACGCCCGGCGTTACAAGGGATCGTATATATGGAGAGTGCGAGTGGTGCGGCAGAAAATTCTCCTTGGTGGATACCGGCGGTATTGAGCCGGGGACGGAGAGCGATATGCTGAGATTTATGCGCCGTCAAGCGGAGATTGGCATTGAACTGGCAGACTGCATTGTGATGGTGGTGGATGTACACGCGGGAGTGACTGCTGCGGACATGGATGTGGCCACGATGCTGCGCAAATCCGGCAAGCCGGTGGCGCTGGCGGTGAACAAGTGCGACAGTATCGGGCCTACGAACCCGGATGTGTACGAGTTTTATGGCCTGGGAATTGGCGACCTGTTTGAAATTTCCGCCATCCATGGCCATGGCACAGGCGATTTGCTGGATTGGTGCTTAGCGCAATTCCCGGAGGAAACCGGGGAGGAAGAGGAAAACGACGTGATCAATGTGGCGATCGTCGGCAAGCCCAATGTGGGCAAATCCAGCCTCCTAAACCGGATTCTAGGGGAGGAGCGGGTGATCGTGTCCGATGTGGCTGGCACCACCCGGGACGCCATCGACAGTTTTTTTGAAAATGAACACGGCAAATACTGCTTCATCGATACGGCGGGGATGCGCAGGAAAAGCAAGGTGGACGATGCCATTGAAAGATACTCCAATCTGCGCACCATCAACGCCATTGAGCGCTCAGATGTATGCTTGATCCTCATTGATGCCAATGAAGGCGTTACAGAGCAGGATACCAAGATTGCCGGACTGGTGCATGAAGCGGGCAAGGCCGCTATCATCGTGGTGAATAAGTGGGACGCGGTGGAGGACAAGCAGACCAACACCATGCGGGACAAGGAGGCGGATATTCGCGGGGATTTGAGCTATATGACCTATGCTCCGGTGGTGTTTCTGTCCGCGCTCACCGGTCAGCGGGTGGACAGGCTCTTTGCGGTTATTGAAGCCGTGTTTGCACAGAATACCAGCCGGATCACAACGGGAATGCTGAACAGCGTTCTGGCGGATGCCACTGCTCGGGTGCAGCCGCCTACGGATAAGGGGCGCAGATTAAAAATCTATTATATGACCCAGGCGGGTACAAAGCCGCCGCATTTTGTCATTTTTTGCAATGACGCGCGGCTGTTTCATTTTTCTTATCAACGCTATTTGGAAAACCAGATCCGGGAGGTCTTTGGACTTCAGGGTACGCCTGTGCGGATCACCATTCGACAGAAGGGCGATAAGGAGGAATAAGGATGGCGTATCCCATTATCATCGCTGTGCTGGCAGGGTACTTGCTGGGCAATCTGAACGGCGCCGTATGCATATCCACGCTTTTGAACCATGAGGATGTACGCGACCGCGGCAGCGGCAATGCGGGCTTCACCAATTTCACCCGGAATTATGGAATTGCCGGCGCTGGACTGGTAATGCTCATCGATGCGGGAAAAGCGGTCATGGCCTGCCTGCTGGGCGGCCTGCTGCTGCGACCCTACGGTTTGGAAACAGAAGGTATGATGCTGGGAGCGGTGAGCGTATCCCTGGGGCACGATTTCCCGGCGCTGCTGGGCTTCCGGGGCGGCAAGGGCATTCTCAGCGGTTTTGCCTGTATTATCGTCATTGATTGGCGCAGCGCCCTGATCGTGGGCTTGGTATTCGGCTTGGCCTATCTGCTTACTGGCTATGTTTCCCTTGGCTCGGTGCTGGGTGCGGCGACTTACGCCCTGTGCTATGGCATTTTTTGGCGGGAGCACCCTTGGGTAATGGCAGGCGGTATCTTTTTGGGTCTGCTGGCGCTGTTTATGCATCGGCAGAATATTGTCCGGCTGGTGAAGGGTCAGGAGCGAAAGACAAATCTGTTTCAAAAGGAGAAGAGAAAATGAGGGCGGCAGTGGTTGGCAGCGGCGCTTGGGGGACGGCTCTGGCGCTGCGGCTTTTCGCCAACGGCCACGAGGTTACCCTGTGGTCGCATAATGCGGAAAAGGCGAGGCAAATGGCGCAGACCCGGGAGAATCCCGTGCTTGCCGGCGTGCAATTGCCGGAGGAGCTGATCGTCACGGGAGAAGCGCGGAGTGTTTCCGGCTGCAAGCTGGTGGTAATTGCTTGCCCGTCGTTTCCGATCCGCCAGGTTTGCGGACAGATAGCCCCCTTCCTGGACGCCGATGCAGTGCTGGTATCCGTTACCAAAGGGCTTGAAGCGGATACCCTGCTGCGGATGAGCCAGATTGTGGAGGAGGTTACCGGCCGGCCTGTGGTGGCGCTGACAGGGCCAAGCCACGCAGAGGAGGTGGCAAGAAACAACCCTACTGGCTGCGTGGCCGCCTGCCCGGACAAGGCGCTGGCGGAATTCGTGCAGGATGCGTTTATGGCGGACAGTTTCCGGGTATATACCAGCCCCGATATTATTGGCGCGGAACTGGGAGGCGCATTGAAAAATGTCATCGCCCTGTGCGTGGGGGTATGCGATGGTATGGGTCTTGGAGACAATGCGAAAGCAATGCTCATGACCCGGGGGCTGACGGAGATCGCCCGCCTGGGTGTGGCCATGGGGGCGCGGCGAGAGACCTTTGCTGGGCTGGCCGGTGTCGGCGACCTGATTGTGACGGGTACTTCCCGACACTCCCGCAACCGGAAGGCAGGAATGCTGCTGGGTCAGGGGAAACGACCCGAGGAAGCCCTGCGGGAAGTGGGTGCGGTGGTGGAGGGCTACTACTGCGCCAAGTCGGCATTTGCCCTGTGCTGCAAACAGGGCGTGGAAATGCCCATTGTGGAAGCGGCCTACGGCCTGCTGTACCGGGGAGAAGACGCTTCGGAGGCAGTTCGCCGGCTGCTGATGCGGCAGCGCCGGGCGGAATCTGAGGACGCCGGCTGGAACTGACAAACAAAAACAAAAAGCGCGGTCTGCCATTTGGCGGTTCCGCGCTTTGTCAGCAAAAAACGCCGCCGGAAAACCGACGGCGTTATTGGCGGCAGGAATCAGATAGCCCGCTCGACCTTGTTGGAACGGAGGCATCTGGTACAAGCGTACACATGGCACGGAGTTCCGTTGACAATGGCCTTGACCCGCTTCACGTTGGGCTTCCAAGTCCGATTGGAGCGTCTGTGGGAATGGGAAACCTTAATACCAAAGGTAACGCCCTTGCCACAATAATCACACTTCGCCATTCACTGCACCTCCCATCAAATCATAATTTCAAAATCACACCTGCCATAGGCGCTTTGCTATGATACCAAATATCGGGAAAAAAAGCAAGTACTTTTTTCGCTTTTTTTGGTTTTTTTGAAAAATGGGTTGCTATTGACCGCATGGATAGGTATAATTGAGGAAAACCATGAAAGAGGGGAACGGGGCATGGCGCAGAGTTATTGCGTACCGCTGACGGAACTGGTAGAAAAGTTTCATCTGGAAGTTATTTATGCAGCTACGGACTATGAGTCCATTCGCTTGACCGTAGAGGACGTGGCGCGCCCCGGGCTGCAGCTGGCAGGCTATTTCGACCATTTTGAGCCAATGCGTCTGCAAGTTGTTGGAAATGTGGAGATCAGCTTTCTGCTTAAACTCACCAGCGCGGAACGGACGATCATCTTTGACCGCTTTTTTTCCTATAAATGTCCGGCGCTGCTGATCGCCCGGAATATGGAACCACTGCCGGAATGCCTGGAAATGGCCAAGAAGCACAATGTCACCCTGCTGCATTCCCCGGAGGCCACCAGCACCATCGTCTCGGCCATCATCGCCTATCTGAAGTCCGCTTTGGCGCCGCGAATTGTTCGTCACGGCGTAATGATGGAGATTTATGGCGAAGGCGTGCTGATCTTGGGAGAGAGCGGCTTGGGCAAGAGCGAGGCGGCGGTGGAGCTGGTGAAGCGGGGCCACCGCCTGGTGGCGGACGACGCCGTGGAGATCCGCAAAATATCGGAAGGCTCCCTGATGGCCTCTGCGCCGGAGATTGTGCGCAACTTCGTGGAGCTGCGGGGAATTGGAATTGTGAATGTGGCGCAGCTGTTTGGCGCGGGTGCTGTCCGGCGGGAAGCGGAGATCAACCTGGTTGTGAATATTGTGCCGTGGAACCACGGCGAGGCTTACGACCGTATGGGCGTGGAGACGCAGTATATGGAAATCCTGGATTCCAAAATCCCAATGAATACCATTCCCATTACGCCAGGCAGAAATCTGGCGGTGATCCTGGAAGTGGCGGCCATGAACAACCGCCAGCGGAAAATGGGCTATAACCCCGGCCTGGAGTTTACCAGGCAGCTGGATCAACACATGGAGCGGGAAACACAGAGACATTTACCACTATGAAAGAACTGACGATTGCAAAGAACGACGCAGGTCAGCGGCTGGATCGCTTTTTGGCCAAAGCGGTTCCGCTGCTGCCGGCGTCCTTAGCGCAGAAATATATCCGCATCAAGCGCATTAAGCGGAACAATGCCCGCTGTCAGCGGGATGATCGGCTGGAAGCGGGGGATACCCTCCAGCTGTATATCAACGACGAATTTTTTGATACCCCCCGGGAGGAGAACGCCTACCTGACGGTGGCGGCTCCCAAGCTGAACATTGTCTACGAGGACGAGCATATTCTTCTGGTGGATAAGCGGCCTGGCGTAGCCGTCCACCCGCACGACGGAGCGGAATATGGCCGAACCCTCATTGACCATGTTCAGGCGTATCTCTATCAGAAGCGGGAATGGAACCCCCGGGGAGAGCAGGCGTTTACGCCGGCGCTTTGCAACCGCATTGACCGGAATACCGGCGGCATCGTTATTGCAGCCAAGACGGCGGAGGCGCTGCGGGTGATGAATCAGAAGATCAAGGATCGGGAACTGGACAAGCGGTATCTGGCCATTGTGGAGGGAGCGCCCAAACCTGCCAGAGGGGCTTTGAAGGGATACCTCTGGAAAGACGCCAAGAAAAACCGGGTATTCATCACGGACACGCCCCAAGCCGGGGCGAAAAGCTGCGAGACGCGGTACGTGACCCTGGCCAGCCGAAACGGGCTGTCGCTGGTGGAATGTGAACTGATCACAGGGCGTACCCACCAGATTCGGGCGCAGTTTGCCCACAGCGGCCACCCCTTGCTGGGAGATGGGAAATATGGCAAGCTGGATAAGCGCTTTGACCGGAATTATCAGGCGCTTTACTCCTATAAACTGACGTTCCGCTTCGCCACAGATGCGGGGGCGCTGGCCTATCTGGACGGAAAAACCTTTCAGGTGGCTGGGGTGGATTTTGTGCAGGAATATTTTCCCGATGTGAAACTATAAAAACGCTGGAGCGCGTAAGCACTCCAAACGAGAGTCTGTCGGAACCTTTGGGCGTGACAGACAAATACCGGGGTACCTTCCAACGGCACCCCGGTAAATTTTGGCTTATGCGGCGGCTTTGACTTTGCGGGGAACTGGGAGCTGGGACAGAAGGACGGCCAGAAAAACCAGCGCGCAGCCGATGGCTTCCATGGCGCTGAGCGTTTCGCCCAGCAGCAGCCAGCCGAAAAGCAGGGCAAATACGGATTCCAGGCTCATGATCAGGGAAGCCGCCGCGGGTTCCAGATGCCGCTGTCCAAGGATTTGCAGGGAGTAGGCGGCTCCCATGGAGAGGAAGCCCGCGTAGCACAGCGGCGCCATGCATCCGACGATGCCCTGCCAGGTGGGAGTCTCCGTGAAGAGCATAATCACGGCGGAGAAGACGGAGCATAAGGCGGCCTGCAGACAGTTGAGCCGCAGAGGATCCACTTGGGATGCGAAGATGTCTATAAAGGTGATTTGCACGGCAAACATAAGTGCGCAGCCCATGAGGCATAGATCGCCCAGGCTGATTCGGGTTACGCCTACACAGCTGAGCAGGTACAGCCCTGCCACTGCCAACGCCACGCTGATTGGCACCATGGGGGAGGGCTTGCGCCGGAGGAACAGGCCAAGAATGGGTACAATGACAATATACATGGCGGTCAGAAAGGCGGATTTCCCCGCGTCTGTGGTAATAAGCCCCACCTGCTGCAGGCTGGTGGCCAGGAATAGGGGAATGGAGCAGGCGAAGCCGGCTTTCCAGAGACGCTTATCCCGCCAGCGGATGGAGAAGGTCTTGCCGTCTTTCTTCCGCTTGTCCGCTAGGAAAATCACAGGCAGCAGTCCGACCACGGCCATGGCGCAGCGGACGGCCTGGAAGGTAAATGGGCCGATATAATCCATGCCTACGCTCTGCGCCACAAACGCGGAGCCCCAGATAATGGTGCCCAGCAGCAGACACAGGCTCCCTTGCAATTGCTTTTTCATGAAAATCACCGGGAGATACTCTACCATATTCCGCCGGGATTTGCAAGTAATTGCTTTTTGAAAAATCTGTGGTATAATGAAAAGAAAATTTAGGAGGAATACTGCTATGCCTGAAATTATGAAAATCCGCCAGCGCTCGGAGATTCCCGAGGAGGACACCTGGGCGACGGAGGATCTGTATCCCACTGATGCGGCCTGGGAGCAGGAACTGGCTGCTTTGGAAGCAGACAAGGCCATGCTGGCGTCCTACGCCGGGAAGCTGAGCGGCGCGGAGGATTTGCTGGCTTACCTGACCGCCATGGAGCAGGTAAATGAAAAGGTCGGCCGTCTGGCAAATTACTGTATGCGCAAGTCCGATGTGGATACCCGGGACGCGTTCTATCGGAGCATGGCGGGCGCGTTTCAGACGGCGGCTGTGGCGCTTTCTGCGGCTTGCAGCTTTGAAACCCCGGAAATCATGGCGCTCAGCGACCAGCAGCTGGACGCCTTCTATCAGCAATGCCCGGGATTGGAGCGGTATCGCCGGTATCTGACGGACGTCCGCCGCCGGAAAGCGCATACCCTGTCCGAGCAGGAGGAAAAGCTGCTGGCCTCCGCAAGGGAAATCTCTGACACGGCGAACAATACCTATGAGTCCTTGGCGTATGCGGACATGACCTTCCCCGACGCGGTGGACGCACAGGGGAACGCCCATGGCCTGGGCGCGGGAAACTTCGTGACCTTTGAGGAAAGCCCGGATCGCGTTCTGCGCAAAAGCGCCTATGAGAATCTATATCACACCTTTGCCGGGGTGAAAAATACTGCCGCGTCGCTGCTGAATGGTCATTTCAAGCAGCTTAAGTTCCATGCTGACGCACGGAAATATCCGTTTACGCTGGACGCGGCGCTGGATCGAAACGCTGTGCCCACTTCCGTATACTACAATCTCATTGATGCGGTGCACCAGAACCTGGACAAACTGCATCGGTATGTGCGCCTGCGCAAGAAGCTGCTGGGCGTGGAGGAACTGCATTTCTACGATATTTATATGCCTCTGTTGGCGGATGTGGACAAGCATATCCCCATTGAGGAGGCCAAGCAGACGGTATACGACGCTCTCCATGTGCTGGGAGACGATTACCAAAAAGTGCTGCGGGAGGGCTTTGAGAACCGCTGGATTGACGTTTACCCCAATGTGGGCAAGCGCAGCGGCGCATACTCCGCCGGCGCGGCGGTGCACCCCTATGTTCTGCTGAACCACACCGGTACCTTGGATAATCAATTCACATTAGCACACGAAATGGGTCACGCCCTCCACTCCTACTATTCCAACCATAAGCAGAACCCTGTGGACAGCCGGTATTGTATTTTTGTGGCGGAGGTGGCTTCTACCTGCAACGAGGCGCTGCTGATGGAATACTTGCTGGGGAAGACCACGGATAAGCGGGAGCGAGCCTATCTCATCAACCATTTCCTGGATCAGTTCAAAGGGACGCTGTACCGCCAAACCATGTTTGCGGAGTTTGAGCTTTTCATGGGCAAAGCGGTGCAGGAGGGGAAGACGCTGACTGCGGATATGCTGTGCGCGGAGTACCGCCGGCTGAACGAAATGTACTATGGCTCGGATATGGTGGTGGATGATGAGATCGCTATGGAGTGGGCAAGGATCCCGCATTTCTATATGAATTACTATGTATTCCAGTACGCCACCGGATATTCCGCCGCCATTGCCCTGTCCCGCCGCATCCTGTCGGAAGGCGCGCCGGCGGTGCAGGATTATCTGAATTTCCTGTCCGGCGGATGCAGCAAGCCGCCGCTGGAGCTGCTTCGGGGCGCGGGCGTGGATATGGAGCGTGTGGAGCCGATAAATCAGGCGCTGGCACTTTTCGACACGCTGCTGGATGAGATGGAAGCGCTGACGCAGGAGTAATATGCCGAAGATTTTTATTCCGACGTTGCACACGTTCGCCATGAACAACATTTTTACAGGCTCCTGCGGCGCCTTCCGGTTTCGGGCGGCTCCGCAGGTGGTTATGAAAACGCCCAAGGAAGTGGATATGGAATCCAGTTCCATCGTTGCAGAGTGCTGGCACGGCCCATGGTGCTATGAAAAGAGCACCATGGAAGACCGGCAGGAGTTTCCCATGAGTGAAGAAGGCCGTCAGGCACTGCTGCAATGGCTGACGGAGAGAGTGTGACTTTTTTCGGGAAAACCATTGACAAATCCGGTATTTGTGGTAGAATAACCACGATATGGAAAGACTATGCGGAAACCAAGCAGTTGTTTGTTTCTTCAGCGAGAGGGGAACGGTGAAAGCCCTTGGAACAGGCGCTGCAAGCCACTTCCAAGTCGCCCGGGAAGACCGGGACGGGTGTTCCCGTTACAGAGCAGCTAAGATGCCGGAGGAGTTCCGGTAATTAGGGTGGTACCGCGATTCACCTCGCCCCTATGTTCAGGGGCGAGGTATTTTTTTGAAGATGTATTTATTTTGGAGGTAGAATCCTATGAGTCACAAGTATTATGGGGTCAATGAACTGCGGGAGATGTTCCTGTCCTTCTTCGAGAGCAAAGGACATCTGCGTCTGCCCAGCTTTTCCCTGATTCCGCAAAACGATGCGTCCCTGCTGCTGATCAACTCCGGCATGGCGCCTATGAAGCCCTACTTTAAGGGGGAGGTGGAGCCGCCCCGCCGCCGGGTATGCACCTGCCAAAAGTGTATCCGTACCGGCGACATCGACAACATCGGCAAGACCGCCCGCCATGGCACTTACTTTGAAATGCTGGGCAACTTCTCTTTCGGCGATTATTTCAAGCGCGAGGCCATTGCCTGGAGCTGGGAATTCCTGACTAAGGTGGTAGGGCTGGAAGAGGATCGGCTGTATCCGTCTATCTACGAAAACGATGAAGAGGCGTTTGAGATCTGGAACAAGGAGATTGGGATCCCTGCCGAGCGGATCTTCCGCTTCGGCAAAGAGGAGAACTTCTGGGAGCACGGTTCCGGCCCCTGCGGCCCCTGCTCGGAGATTCACTACGACCGGGGCGAGAAGTATGGCTGCGGCAAAGCTTCCTGCACGGTAGGCTGCGACTGCGACCGGTATATGGAAGTGTGGAACAACGTGTTCTCCCAGTTTGACAACGACGGCAATGGGAACTATACGGAACTGGCGCAGAAAAACATCGATACCGGCATGGGACTGGAGCGGCTGGCGGTGGTGTGCCAGGATGTGGACAGCCTTTTTGATGTGGATACCGTGATGAATATTACCCATAAGGTGACGGAGATCACCGGCGCTTCCTACGGCAGAAGCCACCAGATGGACGTGTCCCTGCGGGTGATTACCGATCATATCCGCGCCGCCACTTTTATGGTGGCCGACGGCGTGCTGCCCAGCAACGAGGGGCGGGGTTATGTGCTTCGCCGCCTGCTTCGGCGTGCTGCCAGGCACGGTAAGCTCTTGGGCGTGAACCGTCCGTTCCTGTATGAAGTGGTGGAGACGGTGATCCGGGAGAATGAATCCCATTATACCTACCTGCGGGAGCGGGCGGCCTATATTACCCGGGTGGTAAAAGTAGAGGAAGAGAATTTTGCTCGCACCATTGACGGCGGTATGCGCATTTTTTCGGAGATGCTGGCGGAGCATAAGGCGCGGGGAGAGCAGGAATTCTCCGGCGTAGACGCTTTTAAGCTGTACGATACCTATGGTTTCCCCATTGATTTGACTGTTGAAATGGTGGCGGACGAGGATATGACGCTGAACCAGGCGGATTTTGCGCGGCTGATGCAGGAGCAGAAGGCGCGGGCGCGGGAGGCGCGGAAAGCGCTGGGAGATCTGGCCTGGTCGGGCATTGACCTGGGGCTGGACAATACGCCTACGAAGTTCGTGGGATACGAGCAGAACAACTGCGAGGCCAGGGTACTGGCTGTGGTAGTGGGAGACGAGGTTTCCGGCGCCATTGCCGGGGGTGAGAAAGGTATTTTGGTACTGGATCGCACGCCTTTCTACGCGGAGATGGGCGGCCAGGTAGCAGACCAGGGCGTTATCCTGGTGGGAGACAGCCGCTTTGAGGTCAGCGATGTGCAGAAAGATAAGGGAGGCAAATATCTCCACTACGGCGCTATGAGCAAAGGCAGCATCAAAGTGGACGATGATGTGTGCGCTTCCATTGATGTGGAGCGCCGCCGAGCCATCATGCGTGCCCACTCGGCAACGCATCTGCTGCAAAAGGCGCTGAAAAGCGTGCTCGGCGACCATGTGCATCAGGCGGGCTCTCTTGTGGAGCCGGATCGTCTGCGCTTCGACTTCACCCACTATTCTGCTATGACGCCGGAGGAACTGGCGCGGGTGGATACGATCATCCAATCCGCCATTCTAGAGGGCTATCCTGTGGATGTGCGGCAGATGCCCATTGAGGAAGCGAAGAAAATGGGCGCTATGGCGCTGTTCAGCGAAAAATACGGCGATACGGTTCGGGTAGTGAACATGGGCGGCTACTCTATTGAGCTTTGCGGAGGCACACATTTGGACAACACGGCCAAGATCGGCCCGTTCCGCATTGAAAGCGAAGGCAGCGTGGCCTCTGGCGTGCGGCGCATTGAGGCGATCACCGGCAAGGCGTGCCTGCAGGATATGGAGCGGAATCGGCAGCTCATTTATGACATTGCGGCGCAGCTGAAGGCTAAGCCTGCCGATCTCATCGACCGCCTTCACGGGCAGGTGGAGGAGATCAAGAGCCTAAAGCGCAGCCTGGAGCAGTTCCGTGCCAAGGAAACGGCCGGCGCGGCGGAGCGTTTCCTTTTCGGCGCCAGGGACGTGGAGGGGATCCATGTGGTGACATCCGTTGTGCCGGACGCAGATGCCGGCAAGCTGCGGCTTATGGGCGACCAGCTGCGGGACAGAGATCCCCGCGTGGTGGCGGTGCTTTCCTGCATCCATGAGGAGAAAATCTCTTTTGTTGCCGTGTGCGGTAAGGACGCCATTTCCCGGGGATTGAAGGCCGGTGAGCTGGTGAAGCAGGTTTGCAGCTGCTGCGGCGGTTCCGGCGGCGGAAAGCCGGAATGTGCCATGGGCGGCGGCAAGGATACCATGAAGCTGGACGATGCGCTGGCGCAGGTGGATGATTTCGTTGCTTCCAAGCTGAAATAATTGTCAGGACGCCGCCGAAAAGGACGGCGTCCTGCTTTTTGTACAACGAAAACCACCGGCAGAGCCGGTGGTTCCAAAAAGCTTTAGCTATGCCTAGAAAAAATATCCTCCTTTAGATATAGTAATGGTGGTCTGCCAACCGCCATTACATAACTAAAGGAGGAATCAAGTCCAGATGAAACTTGACACTAACAGTTTAGCACACACGAAGTGGGAATGCAAATATCCTATCGTATTCGCGCCAAAATATCGTCGTCAGATTATTTACGGCAAAATAAAAGCGGATATAGGGCAAATGCTTAGGAAGCTATGTGAATACAAGGGAGTGGAGATAATCGAAGCAGAAGCGTGCAGGGATCATATCCACATGCTCGTATCAATCCCACCCAAGTATAGCGTAGCACAGATCATGGGCTATCTTAAAGGAAAGAGTAGTCTAATGATTTTCGAGAAGTATGCCAACCTCAAGTACAAGTATGGCAACCGGCATTTCTGGTGCCGGGGGTATTATGTGAGTACAGTAGGAGCGAACAAGAAGGCGATTCAGGAATACATCAAGAACCAGTTACAGGAAGATTATTCAGACGACCAAATGAGCATAAAAGAGTATGTCGACCCGTTTACGGGTCAGCCAGTACAAGGGGGCAAATAAACAAAAGCCCCTTTAGGGGCAGCCCGTGAAATCTGCGCGGCTGGC
This sequence comes from Candidatus Faecousia intestinigallinarum, assembly GCA_018715805.1. Taxonomy (GTDB): domain Bacteria; phylum Bacillota; class Clostridia; order Oscillospirales; family Oscillospiraceae; genus Faecousia; species Faecousia intestinigallinarum. Next base: position 57,567 of record DVKX01000071.1, read on the forward strand.
AGACTATTCGACGAGCCTATAGGCTCAGCCCAGGGCATGCCCCAAGGGGGCTAGTGCATACCACCGGCACGGCCGGTGGTTATGATTGAGAGAGGAGATGGGGAAATGCGCATATTGATGTGGTTCAGCATTGGTTTTTGCGGAGCCTGCGGAGCATTTGCCTATCTGCCCGGCAGCGGCCTGGGCGCTCCTATATTGGCGGCGGTATTGGCTGCGGCGGCGATAGCCCTTTGGGTGGGCAGAGAGCGGATGCTCCGTCCCTTGGTCTGCGCATTGCTGGGCTGCGCGTTGGGACTGGGCTGGTTTGCCTGCTTTGACGGCATATATCTGGCGCCTCCCAAAACGATGGATGGCCGGACAGAGGAAGCCGCCATCCTTCTGCGGAGCTACAGTTATCCGACGGAATATGGGCAGGCTGCTGGAGGCGAGGTGACTCTGGCGGGAAAAACTTATCGTCTGCGGGTCTATTTGGACTGTCAGGAATCGCTGCCGCCGGGGACAGTGGTAGAGGGAGCGTTTCGCTTCCAATTGACCACGGGAACAGGGAATGAAGAACGCACCTCCCACAGTGGGAAAGGGGAATTCCTCCTGGCGTACGCAGCGGGGGAAGTCAGTTGGGAACTACCCCAGTCAAAATCTCTGCGGTATTTACCGGAATACGCACGGCAGTATATTTTGACGCGCATTGAGATGTTTCTTCCGCCGGACGTGGGCGTTTTTGCCCGCGCGTTGCTGCTGGGGGACACCGCTCAGCTGGATTATGAGACGGATACGGCGCTTCAGCTGAGCGGGGTGCGCCATGTGGTGGCCGTCTCTGGGATGCACGTTTCCATTTTATGCGGACTGCTGCTGTTTTTGAGCTGTGGGAAGCGCTTTCTGGCGGTGAGCCTTTGCCTTCCGGCTCTGTTGCTGTTTACGGCAATGGCCGGTTTTACTCCGTCTGTAAGCCGCGCTGCTATTATGGTGAGCTTGTCGCTGCTGGCTATGGTGCTCCGACGGGAGTATGACCCGCCCACAGCGCTTTCCTTTGCGGCGCTGGTCATTCTCATTGTCAATCCCTGGGCGGTGACATCTGTGAGTTTCCAGCTTTCGGTATCCTGCGTGGCGGGGATCCTGCTGTTTTCCGGGCGGATATACGGCTATCTGGAGTCCCGTTTTTTCCCGGCCAAGAAGCGCATCCGCGGGAAACGGCTGCTGCGTCTTGCGGCGGCGTCCTTATCGGTAACACTGGGCGCCATGAGCCTGTCCACGCCTCTGTCCGCCTATTATTTCGGCATGGTCAGCCTGGCGGGGATTTTTGCCAACCTGCTGGGACTCTGGGCGGTAAGCCTGGCTTTTTATGGAATTTTGGCGGTGGTGATTTTTGGAAGCGTTTTTGCGCCCTTGGGAAGCGTGTTTGCCTGGCTCACAACGCTCCTGATTCGCTATTTTATCCTTTTGACGAAGTTCCTGTCGGCGTTTCCACTGTCGGCGGTGTACACCCGGAGCCGGGAAATTGTGTGGTGGCTGGTGTCGTGTTATCTGCTCCTGGGTCTGCTGCTGGTGATGAAGAAAAAGCAGCCCGCCTTGTTTCTGGCAATGGCCGCTTTTGGTCTGACAGCGGCGCTGACAATTTCCTGGCTGCTGCCTTTGACGGAGCAATTCCGGGTCACAGTTTTGGATGTGGGTCAGGGACAATGCGTGGTTCTGCAAAGCGGCGGCAGAACATATCTGGTGGACTGCGGCGGCGATTATGGAGAAAATGCCGCGGATATTGCGGCAGAGTATCTTCTCTCCCAGGGGATTTTTCGGCTGGACGGTCTGATCCTTACCCACTTTGATGAGGATCATGCAGGCGGCGCGGCATTTTTGGCCGCCCGGATTCCTGTGGAGGCAGTATTCTACCCGGATACGGAATTGCCGTCCTTTCCCGTATTGGCGGACTATCCTGTGACGGTGCAGACGACTCTGACATATGGGGAAAGCAAAATAACGATCTTCCCAGGAAATACGGCGGGAGGGAGCAACGAAACCAGCCTGTGCGTCTTGTTTCAGGTTGGGAATTGTGATATACTGATTACCGGCGACCAGACAGAGGCAGGAGAAAAGGCGCTGCTGTGCCAGACGGATCTGCCGGAACTGGAAATGCTGGTGGTGGGACATCACGGGGCAAAGACTTCCACAGGGGAAGCGCTGCTTCGCAAGACAAAACCGCTGTGCGCAGTGATTTCTGTGGGCGCGGACAATCCTTATGGACATCCGGCGCAGGAGGTATTGGCGCGGCTGAAGCAGTTTGGCTGCACCGTTTTGCGGACGGATGAAATGGGCACGATTATTTTCCGGGGGTGAGACAATGGCCAAGAAGCAGGAAACCAACAATGGTTTGCAGGAACTGAAAAGAGATCTGAACCAGAAGGCTCCGGGCAGACTGTATTTCTTCTACGGCGAGGAGGTATTTCTGCTGCACCACTATCTGGATCGGCTGCAGAAGCTGCTTCTGGAACCATTGACGGAGTCGTTTAATTTCCACAAGCTGACGGCAGAGGACTTTGCCCTGCAATCCCTTATGGACGCAGTGGAGGCGCTGCCTATGATGGCGGAGCATACGCTGATCGTGGTGGACGAAGTGGACGTCTTCTCCATGGATGAGGGAAGCCGGGAGAAGCTGACACAGTTTTTTTCTGACATTCCGGAATATTGCACCCTGGTCTTTACCTACGAAACCACCCCCTGGAAGCCGGACAAACGCTATAAGAAGCTTTGGGAGGCAGTGGAGAAAAAGGGCTGCCTGGTGGAATTTACCAAGCAGAACCGCAGGGAACTGGTCACATGGGTCATCCGTCACTTTACGGCCTTGGGGAAGTATATTTCTCAGGAGCTGGCGGGCTATCTGATCGATATTACCGACGGCACCATGACGGCGCTGGCGGGGGAGATCTCTAAAATTGCCGCATACTCGGGTGCACAGGAGATCGTGAAAAGCGATATTGACGCTGTAACGGAGCCGGCGCTGGACGCGGTGGTATTCCAGATGACGGATTTGCTTTCTCGGGGGGATTTCGGGGGCGCGCTGCTGAAATTGGAGCAGCTGCTTAAAATGCAGCAGGAACCCATCGCCATTCTGGGAGCGGTGGGGGCGCACTTTCGGCGGCTCAGTACCGCCCGGATTCTGCGGGACAACGGCAAGGGTGAGGGAGAACTGATGCGCTTGTGCGGTATCGGCAGCTATCCTGCCCGGCGGGCGCTGGATGAGTGCGGAAAGTTTCCCCGGCGCTATTACAAAAAAGCCGCAGAATTGGTAATGGAAACGGACTACCAGATGAAAACCTCCTTTGATGAAAAGCCGCGGCTTCTGGAATTGCTTCTACTGCGGCTTGCCCAGGAGGCAAAGCATGGTTAGCATCCGGGAGGCCATTGTGGTGGAGGGGCGGTATGATAAGAATACCCTTTTGCAGATTGTCGATGCGACGATTTTGGAAACCAACGGCTTTGGCATTATGAACGATAAGAACCTGCTTGCCCTGCTGCGAAAAGTGGCGAAGGCGCGGGGGTTGATTGTATTTACGGATTCTGACGGCGCAGGCTTTGTGATCCGCAATTTTTTGAAAAGCGCCATAGATCCCCAGTATTTGAAGCACGCTTATATCCCGGATGTTCCCGGAAAGGAGCGGAGGAAAGCCGCCCCCGGCAAAGAGGGAAAACTGGGCGTGGAGGGAATGCCGCCGGAGGTTCTCCTGGAAGCTCTGCGGCGTGCGGGCGCTACCATGGGCGGTGAGACGGCCGCACTCCGAAATGCCATTACGAAGCAGGATATGATGGAGCTGGGGCTGTCCGGCGGGGTAAATGCCGCCCAAAAGCGAAAGGAACTGGTAAAGCGGCTGGATTTGCCGGAACATCTCAGCGCCAACGCCCTGCTCCAGGCGCTGAACGCGTTGTATTCTTTGGAGGAATTACGGCGCATGATGAAGGAAATATAAGAATGGGGAAATATGACATGCGGCAAATTCGGCGGCTGGAGACGAAGGAAGAAAAACAAGCTGCCGCCGCAGCTGTCCTGTCCGCGCTTCCGCAATGGTTTGGGATTCCAGAGAGCACGGCGGAATATGTTGAGAACTGCGGGGAACTGCCGGTATGGGCGGCGATGGAGCAGGGGAACGTGATCGGTTTTCTGGCATTGAAGCGGACGAGCCCCTGTGCTATGGAAATCTATGTGATGGGCGTTTGCCCGCAGCATCACCGGCAAGGTGTGGGGGAAGCGCTGCTGAATGCGGCGGAGCGTGCGGCTTTGGCGGCCAATGTGGAATTTTTACAAGTAAAGACTGTGGAGCCGGGGCACTATGCGGAGTATGACCGCACGGTGGACTTTTATCAAGCAATGGGTTTTCGGGTGCTGGAAGTGTTCCCAACGCTGTGGGATCCATGGAATCCTTGCTTGCTCCTGGTAAAGAAGCTGTAGAGAAATTTTGGAGAGAAAACGATGATCGATATCGCGGTAAAGGATCTAAAAAAGTTTTTTGTTATCGGAGAGAATTTGCTGGACGGGCTTTCCTTTGAAGTGCAGGAGGGGGAGCGGGTGGCGATCCTGGGGCGGAACGGCTGTGGGAAAACCACGTTATTTAAGATCCTGACTGGGGAAATGGACTATGACGGCGGTCAGGTATATGTCAATCCCGGCAAACGCCTGGGGCTGATTTCCCAGATTCCTCGCTTCCCGGCGGGGTATACGGTAGAGGATGTGCTGCGCTCGGCGTTTTCGGGTTTAATGAAGCTCAAAGCACAGATGGAACGCCTGGAGCGGGAAATGGAGTCGGGGGCAACCAAGGAGCAGCTGCGGCAGTATGACAACCTATGCAGCCGCTTCCAGTCTGGCGGCGGGTATGACATGGATGTGGATACGGATAAAATCTGCAACGGCTTGGGTATTACCCCAGCCCAGCGGCAGCAGGAGTTCGACAGCCTTTCCGGCGGTGAGAAGACCCGGATGAACCTGGCGCGGCTGCTGCTGGAGAAAACGGATATTTTGCTGCTGGACGAGCCCACCAACCACCTGGATCTCAACAGCGTGGAATGGCTGGAGGGATATATCAAAGGCTTCAAGGGTACGGTGCTGGCCATCTCCCATGACCGGTATTTTCTGGATCAGGTGGCGGAGCGGGTGATCGAGATTGCGGACGGGCACGGGGAATTCTACTCCGGCAACTATTCCTTCTATATGGAGGAAAAGCAGGCGCGGTTTGACCTGCAAATGAGGCAATACGAGCAGGAGCAGGCAAAGCTGAAGCAGCTGGGATTTACCCTGGAACGGATGAAGGGGTGGGGCATCAACAACCGCGCCCTTTATCGCCGCGCCATGTCTATCCAGCACCGAATGGAACGGATCGAAAAGACGAAAAAGCCCAAAAAAGAGCGCACCATGTCCGCCAGCTTTGGAGAAAAGGATTTTGCCGGCGATGTGGTGTTCACCATGAAAAATGTGGAAAAGTCCTTTGGGGAGCGTACGCTTTTCTCCAACGTGAATCTGCGGGTGGAGGGGGGCGAGCGGATCGCCCTGCTGGGCGACAATGGTACTGGTAAAACCACGTTCTTAAACTGTTTGCTGGGCAGCGAGGACTGCATGGGCAAGATCACATTCGGGCCTACGGTGAAATGGGGATACCTGCCCCAGATCATCCGCTTTGACCACCCGGAGCGCACCCTGTACGACACGATGCTCTATGAGAAAAACTGCACGCCGCAGACAGCGCGGGATCGGCTGGGGGCGTTTCTCTTCCAGGGAGAGGATGTGTTCAAAACGGTGGGCACCCTCTCCGGCGGAGAGCAGTCCCGGCTGCGATTGTGCATGCTTATGGATGAGAAAATCAATCTGCTGATCTTGGACGAACCTACCAACCATTTGGACATCGCTTCCCGGGAGTGGGTGGAGGCGGCCATAGAGGAATTTGAAGGCGCATTGCTCTTTGTATCGCACGACCGCTACTTCATTGAGAAATTTGCCGAACGTATCTGGCTGCTGGAGGACGGAACTGTACGGGATTTCCCCTGCGGCTATCAGAAGTACCGCTCCATTTTGGAGCATGAGGCGGCCAATAAGCCGCCAACTGCCGTACCCAAAATCAGAAAAGAAAAGCCCAAGGGCGGCGCCAAGGAGCAGGAGAAGCTGGTTCGCCGTTTGGAGCGGGAAATCGAAAAGCAGGAACAGTCCATCGCCGGAATGGAAAGCGCCGTTGCGGCGGCGGCCGCAGATTATCAGGAGCTGACCCGGCTGCTGGAGGAGAAGGAAGCGGCGGAAGAAACGCTGATGGCGCTGATGGCGGAGTGGGAGGAAGCCCAGGCCGCTCTGGATGGTTGACAACAGAGGAAAACGGCATATAATAGGAAGAAAACAAAGAAGGAGAGAAGACGAATGAGTTCTTGCAACGGCAACTGCGCCTCCTGCGGCTCAGACTGCGCCGACCGGAAGGCGGAAAGTTTGCTGGCGGCGCTGAATCCCAAGTCCACGGTCAAGAAGGTGATTGCCGTCATATCCGGCAAGGGCGGTGTAGGAAAATCCACCGTTACCTCCATGCTGGCGGTGTCTATGGCGCGGCAGGGAAAACGGGCAGGCATTTTGGATGCAGACATTACCGGGCCGTCGGCGCCCACCGCTTTCGGCGTGACGGAGTGTCAGGGAGCCAGTGAGGACGGCCTGTACCCGGCGCTGACCCGGGGCGGTATCCAAGTCATGTCCATCAATCTGCTGCTGGACAATTCCACCGACCCGGTGGTGTGGCGCGGCCCTGTGATCGCCGGGGCGGTGAAACAATTCTGGACGGATGTGATTTGGGAGGATGTGGACTATCTTTTTGTGGATATGCCTCCCGGCACCGGCGATGTGCCGCTGACGGTATTCCAGAGCCTGCCGGTGGACGGTGTCATCATCGTCACCAGCCCCCAGGATTTGGTATCCATGATCGTATCCAAAGCTGTGAAGATGGCGAACCTGATGCATATTCCCGTGCTGGGCTTCGTGGAGAATTACAGCTATTTAGAATGTCCCGACTGCGGCAGACGCATCCAGGTATTTGGCGAAAGCAAGCTGGACGAGGTGGCGCAGGCGTTCGGCCTGCCGGTATTGGCGCGGCTGCCCATTGACCCCAAAGTGGCGGAGGCGTTCGACTCGGGTCTGATGGAGACGGTGAATACCGATGCCCTGGCGGAAGCTGTGCGAGAAATTGAGAAAGTCTAAAAACTGCGTGTAAAAAGCGGCTCCATCCTGAGCCGCTTTTTACACGCAATAAAGAATTTTGACGGGAGGAGAAGCTATGCGGAAAGTGGTATTGTTTATCGCCATGAGCCTGGATGGGTATATTGCTGATGAGAACGGCAAGGTGGACTGGCTCGTGGGACAGGAGGAAGGAGCAGAGACGGAAGACAGCTATGGGGAATTTATAAAAAGCGTGGACACAGTGGTCATGGGCTGGAATACGTACCATCAAGTGGCAACGGAATTATCTCCGCAGCGGTGGGTATATGAACATTTGCAGAGCTATGTAATCACCCACCGGGCGCTGCCCCCTGCCAAGGGGATCGCCTTTGTGTCCGCAGATCCCTGCTCCCTGATAGAAAGATTAAAGAACAAGGTCGGTAAGGATATTTGGATATGCGGCGGAGCGGATATTGTCCGGCAGCTGACGCACAACGATCTTATTGACACCTATCATATTTCTGTGATTCCAACGATTCTGGGCAGTGGAGTTCGGCTCTTTCCGGATTCGAGTCGGGAAATTCCCCTGCGGCTTTCCGCCATTGGGAGCAGCAACGGCATCGCGGAACTGGTATATGAGAAACGGTAAAACGTACAGCATAGGAAAGCCCCCGGTTTTACCGGGGGCTTGTTTACTTTTTCTCCTTAATTTGCGCCTGTAGGTGCATGGACAGCACCGCCAAAGAGGTGGCCATATTTTCGTGCTGCACCAGAATGTTGGGTGGTACTTCCAGATGGGTAGGGGCAAAGCTCCAAATGGCTTTGATGCCGCTGGCAATCAGCTGGTCGCACACCTGCTGGGCAAAAGCCTCCGGCACGGTGATAATGCCCATCAGCACCTTGTGGCTGCGGCAGAAGGATTGGAGCTTTTCCATGGGATAAATCGGCTTCCCATCCTCGGTCTGCGCCATAGATGGCGCTGCGTCGAAGGCGGCCAGGATATTTAAGCCGTATTCAGCAAAACCCTTATATCCCAAAAGCGCCTGCCCCAGCTTGCCGGCGCCAATGAGCACGGCGTCTGTGGCGTTGTCATATCCCAGAAATTGCTCAATATCTTCCATCAGGCTTTCCCGCAGATAACCGATCTTTGGCCTGCCGCCCTCGGATACCATTGCCAGATCTTTCCGCACCTGTACCTCTCCCATGCCCAAGGCATTGGCCAGGGCGGTGGCGGAAATATAGGGTGCGCTTCCCTCTGGCATACTGCGCAAATAAGTCAGATACCCTGGCAGCCGCTTCAGAACGGCTTTGGACACTTCTTTTTTCGGCACCATGCTTCGCTCCTTGCTTTCGATACAAATAGTTATCGATATAATATGTATCGATTATACCACGCCGCGCGGAGAATTGCAAGTCCCCTTTATGCGCAGCTGGTCTGGCGGATCAGTTCTTTGCGCAGCCGGAGCATAATACGCTTTTCCAGCCGGGAAATGTAGGACTGGGAAATGCCCATTTTCTGCGCTACTTCCTTCTGGGTCAGTTCCTGCCGCCCGCCCAGGCCAAAGCGCATGGTGATGATCTCCCGTTCCCGCTCCGGCAGCTCTCGCACCGCTTGCCGCAGGAGACAGAGGTCTACATCGTCCTCCAGGGGACGGAGGATCATGTCTTCTTCGGTGCCAAGAATATCCGAGAGAAGCAGCTCGTTGCCATCGTAATCCATATTGATGGGTTCATCCAGCGAAACTTCCGTTTTTTGGTTGGCAATTTTGCGGATATGCATTAGAATCTCGTTTTCAATGCAGCGGGAGGCGTAAGTAGCCAGCTTGATGTTTTTGTCCCGGCGGTAGGTGCCGATGGCTTTGATGAGGCCGATGGTGCCGATGGAGATCAAGTCCTCCAGATTTACGCCGGTATTTTCAAACCGCCGGGCGATGAACACCACCAGGCGCAGGTTCCGCTCAATGAGCGTTTGTTTTGCCGCCTCCTCGCCGTTTTCCAGCCGCTGGAGCATTTCCTGCTCCTCCTGCCCTTTCAGCGGCGGAGGAAGAATATCGCTGCCCCCAATATAGTAGATTCCTTGACGCTGGCGCAGCATCCACTTCCGCAGCCATTCCCAGAATTTTTCCATCATACCATACCTCCTGTCAACGCCTGATATGTTTCGTGCCCTTCCAATCCATCCGGGGCGAAAGCCACCACTGCGGCGCCCCGCCAATGCCCCACGACTGTTTGCGGGATGCGCATAGCCAGTAAAAGCCCTCCGGGCTGTCCTACAGCCTGATAGGGGATCAGCCGCAGACCTGGAAGCGTATGCGCCTGCATGGTTTCCACTGGGCGGCGCAGCTGCTCCCGGGTCAAGCCGGTGAGGGTTTCTGCGGACTCCCATCCGATAATGAGCACCTGCTCCCCGGTGATGGGATCTCGCAGGCTGTTTCCCGTGTCCCGCAGCGCGGTGAGCCGCAGGCATTTGCCCCCGTAGCGCAGCTCCACCGGGAGGAATTGCTGTCCGGCCTTTCGTCCGCGAAAGCCAAACAAGCATAACAGGCATACCCCTGCGGCAGCGCCCAAAATCCCCAGGAAGCCCTTGCCGTCCAGCCCCAGCGCGACGCCTCCCAGCGCCATGCTCAGCAGTACAAACACTACGGTGCGCTGCGCCGCGTCCCGGCTGACGCCGAAGGCCAGGGCACCCATCATTCCCAGGCATACCAGCCGCCACAGCAGGTTTCCCAAAAACGCGAAGCCCGGCAGCAAGCAGGCTCCGGCATAGACGGCGCCGACGCCAGCGGCTGTCGCGCCTCGTCCCAGCCCCGGCGGGTACCCCAGCAGCCGGTTGGTGCCCAAGAGCAGCAAAAGATCTACTCCGAAATTCAGCAGCAGCGCAAGATCCAGGTAAACTGCCACAGCTGTCCCCCCTTTCTGTGCTGCTCTCAGTATACCTCCGCCGGGAAAAGAAGTCCGTCGCAACCGGATTTGCGTTTGATTCCTGGAATCTGCCTGTCCCGCCCCGGCTTGGCAGCAAGTCCCCAGGAAGTCAAAAAAGCGGCAGCTGAATTTCTCAGCCGCCGTTTCTATCTGTCGATGTGTTTTCCTGCCGAATTACGGACTTGATATTTTTCTCTGCTTTGAACCGAGGGGTCATGATTTCATGGCCGCAGCCCAGACACTTCAGCCGGAAATCTGCACCAGTGCGCAGCACCCGCCATTGCTTCTCCCCGCAGGGATGGGCTTTTTTCATAACCAGAATGTCTCCCAGGCGAATATCCATTATTCTTCTCCTTTAATGGCAGCCCAATATTGTTTTGCCGTCTGCTCTACCTTGTTGGGACCATAGTGGTAGTAGATTTTACCTGCCAGCGCGTCCGGCAAATATTGCTGCTTTACCCAATGACCGGGGAAGTCGTGAGGGTATAAATAGCCCTGCTTCCGCTCCATGGTGTAGGTATCCGCGTGTACATTCTGCAAATGTCTTGGGAAATCGCCGCCCAAGCCTTTGCGCACGTCGGCGATGGCATCGTCCAGAGCGATATGCCCGGAGTTGGATTTCGGGGAGGTGGCCATAAGTACCGCCGCGTCCCCCAGGGGGATCCGCGCCTCGGGCATACCCAGCATCAAGGCCATATCTACACAGGATTTTACGATGGGAAGGATCATGGGATAAGCCAGACCCACATCCTCCGCTGCAATCACCATCAACCGCCGGCAGGCGGACTGCATCTGCCCCGCTTCCAAAAGCCGTGCTAGATAATGGCAGGCAGCGTCCGGATCGGAACCCCGAATGGATTTTTGCAGGGCGGAAAGCAGATCATAATGGCTGTCCCCGTCCCGGTCAGCGCGCATAGCGCTTTTTTGGGTGACTTCTTTGGCGTCGGCGTAGGTGAGAACGATCTCTCCATTTTCCGGCGAACCCACGCTGAAGAGCACCTCGATGGCGTTCATGGCCTTACGAATGTCCCCACCGCAGGCGCTGGCCACATATTCCAGAGCGCCCTCCTCGGGCTTTGCCTTCAGGGCGGTGCGCTCCTCCAGATAGCTGACCGCCCGGCGGATGGCTTGAAGGGCAGCGGCGGGAGAGATCTGCTTGAACTCAAACACAGTGGAGCGGCTGAGAATGGCGTTGAACACGTAAAAATAAGGGTTCTCCGTAGTGGAAGCGATCAGGGTGATCTTGCCGTTTTCAATGTATTCCAGCAGGGACTGCTGCTGCTTTTTGTTAAAGGACTGGATCTCGTCCAAATATAGGAGCACTCCGTTGGGAGCCAAAAAAGTGTCCAGCTGCGCTACGATGTTTTTGATGTCCGCAGTAGAGGCTGTGGTGGCGTTAAGCTGGTACAGCGTCCGGTTGGTCTGCTTGGCGATGATATTGGCTACAGTGGTTTTGCCTGTGCCGCTGGGACCATAGAAGATCATATTGGGGATGTTCCCGGAATCAATGAGCCGGCGAAGAACGCCGCCCTGACCGAGAATATGCTCCTGACCATATACTTCGTCCAAGGTAGTGGGACGCAAAATATCCGCAAGTGGCTGATACATAGGCCGCTCCTTTCCGTGTCTTCCACCAGTATATCATACTCTCCTGTAAAATGCATCCTCTTTTTTGCAGACAGAAATCAGAGTTGACTGTTTAATTGGATTTCTTAAAGTTTATGCTGTATCAAAAAGAATGTCAACGCGCCTAAAACGATCGTTACCAGCCCCATTATGATGAACATGGCAGCTGTAAACCCCGCTGAGATGGGTCTATCTATATAACACTTTTTGGGATTATTCGGATGATAATAAACTGTCATCTCACTGCCGATCGGCCATAACTGCTCTGCATACTGATGCAAATTTGCAATAGATCCGATTTTTACATGCAGCCAACCTTTTTCATCTTCATAGGCTTTTGGCTGCATATGCAGAGGGAATCCAGATATTTTCGTTAACTTTACTCCGCAAAATCTTTTCTTCGCCTGATAAAATTTCCCGTCAACAATATATTCTACGATTGGGTACATTCTCCCATTGCCTGGAAAGGCGTATTTTATAACGACTCCATTTGTCTTTTGTGTACATAAATCGTTCTTTCTTTTAACGGCAATAGTTATTATAATGCCGGCCAAAACTAATATGACCCCAAGTCCTCCAACGGTTCCCAATTCTAACCATGCAATTTGTATTTTAGACATATCCGCGCTCCTTTGAAAACGCTTCATCCAACAAGGACAATCAGCTGAAAATGCCCGCAAATCAAGGACGGGACAGAACACTTAACTGAATTTATAATAAAAAAGCGGCATAGCCAATCGACTATGCCGCCTTTGGAATCCATATTACTTCAGGCTCTCAGCAACTGCCACAGCTACGGACACGGTAGCGCCCACCATGGGGTTGTTGCCCATGCCCAGGAAGCCCATCATTTCCACATGGGCGGGCACGGAGGAGGAACCGGCGAACTGGGCGTCGGAGTGCATACGACCCATGGTATCGGTCATGCCGTAGGAAGCGGGACCGGCAGCCATGTTATCCGGGTGCAGGGTACGTCCGGTGCCGCCGCCGGAAGCCACGGAGAAATACCGCTTGCCCTGCTCCACGCACTCTTTCTTGTAGGTGCCGGCCACAGGATGCTGGAAGCGGGTGGGGTTGGTGGAGTTGCCGGTGATGGACACATCCACGCCCTCGTGGTGCATAACGGCCACGCCCTCGCGGACGTCGTCCACACCGAAGCAGCGGACAGCGGCGCGCTCGCCGTCGGAATACTTGTGCTCTTTGACTACCTTCAGCTCGCCGGTGTAGTAGTCAAACTGGGTCTGCACATAGGTGAAGCCGTTGATCCGGGAGATGATCTGTGCGGCGTCCTTGCCCAGGCCGTTCAGGATGACCCGCAGCGGCTCCTTCCGAGCCTTGTTGGCGGAGCGGGCGATGCCGATGGCGCCTTCCGCAGCGGCAAAGGACTCGTGACCGGCCAGGAACGCAAAGCACTTTGTCTCGTCCCGCAGCAGCATAGCGCCCAGGTTGCCGTGACCCAGGCCAACCTTGCGATCCTCGGCAACGGAGCCGGGAATGCAGAAAGCCTGCAGGCCAATGCCGATGGCCTCGGCGGCCTCGGCGGCGGTCTTGACGCCCTTCTTCAGTGCGATGGCGGCGCCCACCACATAGGCCCAGGCGGCGTCCTCAAAGCAGATGGGCTGGATGCTCTTGGTGATGGTATAGGGATCGAAGCCCTGCGCCTGGCAGAGTTCCCGGCACTCCTCTACGGAGTTCAGGCCGTACTGCGCGAGGACGCCATTGATCTTGTCAATCTTTCTTTCGTAACCTTCAAACAAAGCCATTGTACTGTCCTCCTCTTATTCGTGGCGGGGATCGATATACTTGGCGGCGCCATCGAACCGGCCGTAGTGACCCTTCGCCTTCTCCAGGGCGGTGTTGGCGTCGTCGCCCTTCTTGATGAAGTCCATCATCTTGCCCAGATTGACGAATTCATAGCCAATGATCAGGTCGTCGCTGTCCAGGGCGATCCGGGTAACGTAGCCCTCGGCCATTTCCAAATAACGGGGACCCTTTACCTTGGTGGCGAACATGGTGCCAACCTGGCTGCGCAGACCCTTGCCCAGATCCTCCAGAGAAGCGCCCACGGCCAGACCGCCCTCGCTGAATGCGGACTGGCTGCGGCCATAGACGATCTGCAGGAACAGTTCCCGCATGGCGGTATTGATGGCGTCGCACACCAGGTCGGTATTCAGTGCTTCCAGGATGGTCTTGCCGATGAGGATCTCGGCGGCCATGGCGGCGGAGTGGGTCATACCGGAGCAGCCCAGGGTCTCCACCAGAGCTTCTTCAATGACGCCCTCTTTGATGTTCAGGGTCAGCTTACAGGCACCCTGCTGGGGGGCACACCAGCCCACGCCGTGGGTAAAACCGCTGATGTCCTTGATCTCCTTGGCCTGAACCCACTTGCCCTCTTCGGGGATGGGAGCGGGGCCGTGATAGGCACCTTTGGCCACGGAGCACATGTTTTCTACTTCTGCACTGTAAATCATGGCAAAATTCCTTTCTTTCAAAGGCGGAATATCCCGCCTTAAGATATACGTTTTGGAAAACCACGCAGATTTCCGCTTTTCATTATATCGGACAGGCAGCAAATTGTCAATCGCTTCCCGATGAAAATCCGCTATTTTTGTATCTCTTTTACAAAGGCTTCCTTATTTTCCGCCCGAAAAAAAGCAGAACCAGTGACCAGTATATCCGCTCCGGAGCGCTTGCATACCGGAGCGGTGGCGCTGTCCACGCCGCCGTCCACTTCCAGCAGACAATCCGGATTGACCTGTGCCAGCCGCGCCCGGAGCGTCTGGAGCTTGGGCATCATATCCGCCATAAAGGCTTGTCCGCCGAAGCCAGGCTCCACAGTCATCACCAGTACCATGGCGCATTTTTCCAGAAATGGGAATGCGGCCTCCGCCGGTGTGCCGGGCTTTAGGGAGACGGCAGGCTTGACGCCCAGCGCGGCAATGCGATCCAGGGCGGCCAGAATATTCTGCGTGGTGTCGGCTTCCACGTGAACAGTGAGATAATCCGCGCCGGCCTTGCAGAACGCCTCCACATAGCGCAGGGGACGGTCTATCATCAAATGTACATCTAAAGGAAGCGTTGTTACCCGGCGGAGGGCGGCGACTACCGGGATGCCGATGGTGATGTTGGGAACAAAATGCCCGTCCATCACATCCACATGCACCCAGTCGGCGCCGGAAGCGGCGATGGTTTCAATGCCTTTCTGCAAATTGGCAAAGTCTGCAGAAAGGATGGAGGGAGCGATAAAAGCCATAAGCGTCTCCTTTCATTTTTTTGCATCATATCATAAAATGTGCGCCTTTGCAACGATTGGAGAATTTTTCCTGGTGTGATTCCGGCGCAGAAAGACATACTAATCCAGAAATCGAAAGAAGGAGGAGAACGCTATGAGCTGCCACGCCAATAAGTGCATTGCCTGCACAGTTCAGCAGTGCACCCATCATTGCCAGGATGCGGACTACTGCTCCCTGGACAGCATCCTTGTAGGTACCCACGAGGGCAACCCCACCATGGACCAGTGCACCGACTGCAAATCCTTTCGGATGAAGTAAGAATCCTCTTTTGGCGGCGGAAACGCCGCCGCTTTTTTTAACATAGTTGACTTTGGGGATTTTTAGGATACAATATAGGTTACCAGGGTTTACAAATTCTTGGAAAAACGTTAAAAAATCGTTTTGGCGACGGACATATTTTTTTCATAACTGGCGAATAAAATGTGATCATGCAAACAAAACGAGGAGGAAATACCATGAGCACCTTTGAAAATAACGATCCGGAAAAGGAACAAGAGCCTGTGCAGCAGGACGATCAGGAGCAGCAGTTCCAGGGGGCGGAGACGCAGGCCGACCAGCATGCGGCTCCGGAATTTGACCAGACCCCGCCCCAGCAGGAGACATACCAGAAGCGTTCTCCTTACGCTGACTCTCCCTATGTGATGCATCCCGGGGCGCAGGAGTACAGCCCTGCGCGGCCGAAGATCAAGAAAGCCCGCAAGGGAGCGGGCAAGCGTATTTTGGCGGCGGTGCTGGCGCTGGTAGTGGTGGCGGGCGGCTGCGGCATTACTGCTTTCGCGGTAAACAATTATTGGGAAGGCCGGATGGCACAGATGAGCGCCTCTCTGAATGAGAAGATCAACGCGCTGGAGAGCCAGATCGACAATGCCCCCGGCAGCGGCGATTCTGTGTCCGGCAGTCCGGTGGCCTCCCAGGAAGGCGGGCTGACGCCCAGTCAGGTATATGCCCGAAATGTGCAGTCTGTGGTGGCCATTTCCAATGAGGCAACGCAGCGGGTTTACGGGCAGGTTACAGAGACTGCATCTTCCGGTTCCGGGTTCATTCTCACCGAGGACGGCTACATTGTCACCAACTATCATGTGGTATCCGGAGCGGATCGCCTGACGGTGATTACCTCCGACGGCACGGAGTATGAGGCGCAGTATATTGGCGGCGACGAGAACAACGATCTGGCGGTGCTGAAGATCGAGGCCGAAGGACTGCCCACCGTGACGCTGGGCAGCAGCGACGACCTTATCGTGGGCGACCAGGTGGTGGCCATTGGCAATCCCCTGGGACAGCTGACGGCTACGCAGACTGTGGGCTATGTAAGCGGAAAGGATCGGGACGTGACCACGGATGGTTCTATCATCAATATGCTCCAGACCGACGCCGCCATCAACCCCGGCAACTCCGGCGGACCGCTCTTTAACATGAAAGGCGAGGTGGTGGGCATCACCACTGCAAAATATTCCGGCACCACTTCCAGCGGCGCCTCCATCGAGGGGATCGGCTTTGCCATTCCGATTGACGATGTAAAGGGAATGATCAGCGACTTGGTGGAGTATGGATATGTGACTGGCGCGTACCTGGGTGTGGTAGTTCAGAATGTTGAGGAATCCGTAAAAGCCTATGGCGTGCCCAGCGGCGCTTTTGTGCGGGAGGTTACTCCCGGCTTCTGCGCGGAAGCCGCAGGGATTCAGGAAGGCGATATCATCCTGGATCTGGGCGGATATTCCGTGAGCAACATCACCGACCTGACCCGTGCGCTGCGGCATTTTGATGCGGGAGATACCGTGACGGTTACAGTCTCCCGGAGCGGCCAGCAGATTGTGCTGGAAGTGACCCTTTCCGAGAAACCCCAGGATACTGCTTCCACGCAGCCGAACACCGATACGGAGAATGTGCCGGAAGCCCCCGAAGAGGGCGACTATGAAGAGTGGTTCGATTATTTCTGGCGCTTCTTCAATGGCGAAGGCAACAACCAGGGATAAAAGATATCCTTTTGAATCCAGGCAAACCGCCCTGCCGGATGTCCGGCAGGGCGGTTTTCTATGGTGTCGAAAATGCTCGAAAGAAATATGGGTCTGCCCCCTTGCCAAGAAAATAAAACTATGCTACCCTTTTCTTGCTAAAAAACAGAGAAAAGGGGTATTAAAACAATGGAAATGTTACGCTTGTTGATCGCAGACGGCTCTGAGGAATTCTGCGAGATTCTGGCAGAGCAGGTCCGAAGAGAATACTATTTCAAGACCTGCCGGGAGGGCAGGGAGGCGCTCTCGCTGCTGCGCAGCTTTCAGCCGGATATTCTGGTGCTGGATATGATGCTGCCGGGGCTGGACGGCGTAAGCCTGCTGCAGCAGGCGGCGAGCACCGGACACAAACCGATGGTATTGGCGACAACCCGGTTTGTCAGCAGCTATGTGGTGGAGGCTGTACAGCGGCTGGAGGTGGGCTACCTGATGGTTAAGCCCTGTGATGTGCAGGCATTGATCCAGCGCCTGCAGGATTTGAGCAGGCGGCTGAAAACGCCGGTATTTACGCTGGCAGAGCCAAGAACCACTGTATCCAATATGCTGCTGCGGCTGGGCGTATCCACGAAGCTGCGGGGATACTGTTTTCTGCGGGAGGCGGTAATGCTGATGGCCAAGGATCCGGCGCAGTCGGTGACAAAAGAACTATACCCCGCGGTAGCCGCATTGTGTGATGGAAATCCAAAGCAGGTGGAGCGCGCCATTCGCAGCGCAATCCATTCTGCTTGGGCGGCTCGAGATGAGAAAATATGGGGGCAGCTCTTTCCACCCGATTCGGATGGCAATATTCCGCGCCCCACCAACGCTGCGTTTATTTCCATGCTGGCGGATATGCTGACGCTGGAGGAAACGGAAGGGCAGTGTGGATAACGGCTGGGGAAGTGCACAATTTTTTCTGCCGGGATCCGGAGATTTACCATAAAAGTGGGGCTAGCTTTTTGTCGGAAAATGTATATAATATAGGTACTGTAAAGAATATACTTGCGGATGCCGAAAGGAGCATACCATGAAAGAGAAAAAAACCGCGAAATCCAGCGGCAGAGGCAAGCGCACGGCGCTGATCGTGCTTTGCGTGATCCTGGCAATGCTGCTGGCGGTGCTGATTTTTGCTACCGTATATCTGGAAACCATCTTTGGGCGGCTGGGACGGACGGATGATCTGGAAACGCTTTCCCCTGACGAACTGGCCAGCGCGCTGGAATGGGAGACTGTGCCGGAGGATTTCAGCGGCCCCATAGATGTGGAGATTGAGCAGCCCACCGGTCCGGCAGATAAGCTGAATGCGGAAAATATCACCAACATCCTGTTGATCGGCCGGGACTCCGGGCGTTCTGATGCCATGATCCTGGCATCCTTCAACAAGTCCAACAAGACCCTGACCCTGACCTCTTTCCTGCGGGATATGTATGTGTACATTCCTGACCGGGGCAACGATAAGCTGAACCACTCCTATGCCTATGGCGGTGTGGAATTGCTGAATGATACGATTGCATATAATTTCGGCATTGAAATTGACGGCAATGTAGTGGTGGGCTTTGACTCCTTCGAGGACGTGATAGACGCCATCGGCGGCGTGGATGTGGAGTTGACCTGGGAGGAGATCGACCACCTGGGCGGTCAGGGCATCAGCCTGAGCCAGGACAGCAATGGTTTGACCCATTTGGACGGCCGGGCGGCGCTGGCTTATTCGCGCATCCGCTATCTGGATTCCGACTTTGGCCGTACCAACCGGCAGCGGAATGTACTGGAGGCCATTCTCAACAAGGCAAAGAGCATGAGCATTGCAGAGATGAACGATATGCTGATGGAACTGCTGCCCATCGTGTCCACTGATCTCAGCGATGCGGAGATCATCGGCTATGCCCTGGAGCTGTTCCCCATGCTGCTGGATTGCAAGGTGGTGTCGCAGCAGATCCCGGCGGATGGAACCTGGTACAATGCGTCTCAGGGCGGTATGGCGGTTCTGATCGTAGACTTTGAGGAAAATCGGAAGATCCTTCACGATACCCTGGGAGGCTAAAGGAAATATTGGCAGGAGGCCGGATGATCCCGGCCTCCTTTTCTTTTGGAAAGTTTGGAAAAGATGTTGACAAATCAACATCCACCTGTTATAATGCCACGGTAATCCATAGGAGGCGCGTTATGATTCATCGCTTTGAAGCGTTTGTCACCGGGATCACCCTGTGCTATAAATCCATTCAGCGGATCAAATCCATGGAAATGACGGAGTTTGGCCTGCGGGGAAACCATGCTATGTGCCTGTATTTTTTGCTCCATAATCCCCAGGGTATGACGGCGTCCCAGCTGAGCAAGCTTTGCGCAGAGGATAAGGCGGCGATCTCCCGGGCGTTGGCAGATATGCAGAAGCTAGGCTACGTGACGGTTCCGCAGGGCAGCCGTTACCGGGCTGCGGTGTGCATCACTCCGCTGGGGCGTGAAAAGGCCAGCAGCGTAGACCGCATGATTGAAGAATGGGTCTCGGCAGGGGGCGAAGGTCTGTCAGAGGAGGAACGGGAGGTTTTTTATAAAAGTCTTTCCCGGATCTCGGCGAATCTTCAGCAGAATTTGGAAAATCATAAGGAGAATTAAAAAATATGGCTGTTCAACTGATCACGGATTCCTCTACCGATTTTACCAGTGAGGAGGCCAAGGCGCTGGGACTGCGCCATGTGCCCCTGACGCTGGTATTTGGCGCGGAACAGTATGCCGATGCGGTGGATATTACCCCGCATGAATTTTATGAAAAGCTGGTGTCCAGCAAGGATATGCCCACCACTTGCCAGGTTACGCCGGGGGAGTTTGCCCAGCAGATCGAGCAGGTGATTGCCCAGGGTGACGAGGCAGTGGTGTTTACCCTGTCCGGGAAGCTTTCCGGTACTTATCAGAGCGCGGTAATCGCCGCAGCGGACTACCCCGACCGTGTCGTGGTGGTGGATACGGAAAACGCCACCATAGGCGGAAACATTCTGGTGCGCTATGCACTGCGGCTGCGGGATCAGGGAAAGAGCGCTCGGGAGATCGGGGAACTGCTGGAGCAGGCCAAACAGAAGGTTCGGCTCTACGCAGTGGTGGATACTCTGGAATATCTGAAGCGCGGCGGCCGAGTATCTGCGGCAGTGGCCTTTGCCGGAAGTCTGCTTTCCATTAAGCCGGTATTGGCTGTGGAAAGTGGCGAGGTAGTCATCAAGGGCAAGGCGCGGGGAAACCGCCAGGGCAACAATATGCTCAAGCAGATGGTGGAGCAGGGCGGCGGCATCGACTATGATATGCCCTATGCCTTGGCTTATGCAGGGGTCAGCGATGAAAACCTGAAGGCGTTTCAGGCGGACACGGCTTCTCTTTGGGAAGGGATGCAGGCGCCGCCGGTGATCCATCTGGGCAGCGTGATCGGCGCCCATGTGGGACCCGGCGCGGTGGCCGTGGCATTTTTTGAGAAGTAAGTCTATAGAAGCGCTGCCCAAAATCTGACTGGTATTTTCAGCGCGAGACGGAATGCTAGGGGAGACTGCAAGCGTACTTAAATGCAGTCCTGAAAAGATGAAGGATGCAGCAGATAAATAACATTTGACAAAAGAGGGAAAGGAAGCTGACAGCTTCTTTTCCCTCTTTTTGCCGCCTGCGGAGGAAAAGCAGCAGGGAAGCAGTAGAAAAATCGCGTTTTATACTATGCTATCGATCAGATTACCTGCAAAGAAATTGTCGCGCAGACCAGGCATGAACAAATTGTAAAAAATATCTATTCCTGCGGGACAAAGAATCCCAACGGTTCGGAACTGTATCAGCGCTGCCGTTTTTGCCTGGTTTCTCTCTTGAAATTCGGCTGCCGTGACGGTAGAATAACATTACATTCGGGGATAAGGCCGAATCAATTTCCTCAGGCGGCGGTGCCCGGGGAACAGGAAGCGAGGAGAGACACAATGCTGCCGGAAGCATTTTGCACACGCGTAAAAAAACAACTGGGAGCAGAGTACCCGGCTTTTTTAGAAAGCCTGGAGCGGCCTCGGGCGGTGGCGCTGCGCTTTCGCCCGGGCTGGGAACGGGAACTGCCTTTTTTAGGCCGGGAAGTGCCCTGGGAGCCACTGGGATACTATTACGATATGCAGGCGCGGCCTGGTCTGCACCCATATCACGAGGCGGGCGTATACTATTTACAGGAAGCCAGCGCTATGGCGCCGGTGGCGCTGCTTTCCCCCCAGCCGGGGGAGCGCGTCTGCGACCTTTGCGCTGCGCCGGGCGGCAAAAGCACGCAGATCGCCGGAAGGATGGCGGGCAGGGGCTTTTTGCTCTCCAATGAGATCCATCCCAAGCGGGCGGCGGTGCTGAGCCGGAATGTGGAGCGCATGGGCGTTTGGAACGCCCTGGTGACCAACGAAAGCCCCCGGCGTCTGGCGGAGCGACTGCCGGGCTTCTTTGACCGGGTGCTGGTGGACGCCCCCTGCTCCGGAGAGGGGATGTTCCGCAAGGAGGAAGCGGCGCTGACGGACTGGAGCATGGAAACGGTGGCCATGTGCGCCCGCCGGCAGTTGGAAATTTTGGACGCGGCGGCGTCATTGGTGCGCCCGGGCGGGCGGCTGGTGTATTCCACCTGTACCTTTGCCCCAGAGGAAAATGAGGAACAGGTGGCTGGTTTTCTCCAGCGGCATGGAGAGTTTGCTTTGGAAAACGTGGAGGTGCCTGGGTTTGATCCCCAGAGCAATGGCGTTTACCATCTGTGGCCGCATAAGGTGCTGGGAGAAGGACAGTTCGCCGCCGTACTGCGGAAAAACCACGGCGTGGAAGCGCGGCCTGTAAAGCTGGCCGCTGGAGAGGAACTGCCCGGTGTTTGGCAGGCGTTTGCCCGGGAGATGGGGATTGCGCTGCCTCCAGGGAAGGCCGTCACCTTAGGACAGTTCCTCTATTGGACGCCGGAAGAGATGCCGGATCTGGCCGGTCTGAAAGTGCTGCGGCCCGGTTTGGCGCTGGGAGAAGTGCGTAAAGGTCGCTTTTTGCCGGAACACGCGCTGGCGCAGTGGCTGGCGCAGTGCGGCAATATGCAGGATTTTCCCGCAGACAGCAAGGAGATTTCAGCCTATCTCCATGGCGAGGCAGTCCCCTCGGAGAAAAAGGGATGGTGCCTGGTGCGAGTGGAAGGCGCCTCTCTGGGCTGGGGAAAGGGGGACGGCTGTGTGCTGAAAAACCATTACCCCAAGGGACTGCGCCGGTAAATACCCCTTTACATAATCTTAATCCTATGCTATAATATCCGGGGCGCGGATACAAGCAAGACGTTTTGTCCGCAGATGCAACGAGTCCCTGTATGGGCAGTGAAATCATCACAAGGAGAGGATATCCCTTGGCGAGATACGAGATCAATGGCGGCAAGAGCCTTCAGGGTACCGTCACCGTCAGCGGCGCGAAAAACGCCGCAGTGGCGATCTTACCGGCGGTATTGCTGGTAAGCGGGAAATGCCATATTGAAAATGTACCGAATATTTCTGATGTTCACATTCTGCTGGATATTCTGCGGGAGATGGGGGCGGAAATCAGTCTGGAGGGCAGTTCCGTTACTGTGGACTGTTCCCACGTCCGTTCCTCCCGGCCGGACGCCAATCTGGTGCGGAAGATGCGCGCCAGCTATTATTTGATGGGCGCGCTGCTGGGGCGGTGTGGAAAGGCGCACGTAGCGCTTCCCGGCGGATGCAATTTTGCCTCCCGCCCCATCGACCAGCATATCAAGGGGTTCATTGCTCTGGGTGCAGATGTGGATGAGAGCGACGACTATGTGGCGCTGGAACCGGGGGAAAACGGTCTGCAAGGCGGCCGGGTGAGCCTGGATGTGGTAAGCGTGGGCGCCACGGTGAACATTATGCTGGCGGCCACGCTGCTGCCAGGTCAGACCGTGATCGAAAACGCGGCGAAAGAGCCGCATATTGTGGACTTGGCGAACTTTTTGAATACCATGGGTGCGCGCATTTCCGGCGCAGGCACGGATACTGTAAAGATCCGGGGCGTGAAAGAGCTGCACGGCGGCAGCTACGCCATTATTCCCGATCAAATTGAGGCGGGTACATATATGGCGGCAGTTGCGGCTGCCGGGGGCAATGTGCTGGTGCAAAATGTGATCCCTAAGCATATGGAGTGTATTACCTCCAAGCTCCAGGAGATGGGCGCTAAGGTGACCAATTACGATGACGCCATTCGCATTCAGCGCGCGGGGAAGCTGCGCTGCACCACGGTGAAGACCCGCCCTTATCCGGGTTTTCCCACGGATATGCAGGCGCAGATCTGTGTTTGTATGTCCCTGGCATCGGGGGTAAGCCGCCTGACGGAAAGTGTGTACGAGACGCGCTTTTTTGGCTACTGCACCGAGCTGCAAAGTATGGGTGCGGATATTCTGATCACCGGCAAGACTGCCATCGTCACCGGCAGAGAGAAGCTTACCGGCGCGGTAGTCAGCGCCCACGACCTGCGGGCGGGTGCAGCGCTGGTGATTGCTGGATTGGCGGCAGAGGGTACAACGATCGTGGAAAATACTCATTTCATTGAACGGGGCTATGAGTCTATAGTAGAGAAGCTGTCTGCCCTGGGCGCAGACATCCGCCGGATAGAATAAATAAGAATATAATAAGAGACCTGCTGTGAGGGCGGCACTCATAAAACAGCATAAGAATGTTTTCGGGAAACGGCGTAGCTTCGGCTATGCCGTTTCTCCGTTTTTCAAGTCATTTAGCAAGGACGCAGGGAGTATTCCCACAAGGTCATAGGAAATGTCAATCTGCTGTTCCCTATGTCCTTTTGACTTATCCGGCGCATGAACGTACACCGCCTTTACCATGTCATTTAAGACAGAGGGTGTTAACTCTTCCAAGTCAAGATATTTCCGTACTTTGCCGATGAACCTGTCAATGTTCTCTGCCTGTTCTTCCTGTTTTGTAATTTCTTCATTCAGACGCAACAGCTTTTCCCGCAGTTCTTCCTGCTCCTGTTCGTAATCGTCAGAGAGCATTTGAAATCTGCTGTCAGATAATTTTCCGCTTACGCTGTCCTCGTAAATACGCTTGAATAATCGGTCGAGTTCCTCTATCCGGCGTTCTGCTTGCGTCAGTTGCCGCCGCTTTGCTGCAAGTTCCTTTTTCGTTTCGGCTTTCTGCTTCGCACCCATAGCTTTGCGGAATTGTTCTTCGTGGTTTGCAACACAAGCAATCGTCATTCTCATGTGGGCAAGCACCCCTTGTTCCAACACCACCGCGCGGATAAAATGAGTAGAGCAAACGTCTTTTCCTTTGAGCCTTGAAGTAGAGCAGACAAAGTGATCTTGCCTTGTTTCAAAGTTCCTGCTCGTGCAGTAATACAGTTTTTCGCCGCAATCAGCACAGCGCACAATGCCGGAGAACATATTTGTCTTTCCTGTCCTCGTTGGGCGGCGTTTGTTCTTGCGTAATTCCTGCACACGCGCCCATGTGTCAGCGTCAATAATCGCTTCGTGGGTATTCTCAAACACAAGCCATTTTTCCTCTGGATTGTAGCAGGTTTTCTTGCTCTTGTAGGACTGCTTAAAGGTTTTGAAGTTTACCGTATGCCCTTGATATTCTGGACGCTCCAAAATACCTGCTACTGTTTTGTTATCCCAATCATAAAGATTGTTCGGCGGTGGGTTCCTCGTCGCCCTGCCTGTCTGCTGAAAATGGATTGTCGGTGTTATGACTTTATCCTCTTTCAGAATACGGGCGATCTGCGATGGCCCGTATCCGTCCAGACAAAGAGCAAATATCCGCTTGACTACTTCGGCGGCTTCTCCGTCCACAATCCATTGTTTCTTGCTTTCCGGGTCTTTCATGTAGCCATAGGGCGGGTTGGTGCAGAGATGTTCCCCCGCTTCTCCTTTGGACTTCATCACAGCGCGTATCTTCTTGCTTGTGTCTTTCGCATACCACTCGTTGATGATATTGAGAAACGGGGTGAAGTCGCTGTCCTGCTGGTTTGCGCTGTCTACGCCGTTGTTAATGGCGATAAACCGCACGCCTTTTTCCACAAACAGGACTTCGGTGTAAAAGCCCACTTTCAGATAATCGCGCCCAAGCCGCGACATATCCTTGACTATCAGCGTCGATACTTCGCCGTTCTCAATCTTTTCAATGAGTTCGCCCCAGCTTGGACGATTGAAGTTCGTACCCGAATACCCGTCGTCCACAAAGAACAAGAGATTTTTGAAGCCGTTTTCTTTTGCGTATTTACTTAAAATCGCCTTTTGATTTACAATGCTGTTGCTGTCGCCCTGTAATTCATCGTCGCGTGATAAACGGCAATAAAGGGCGGTAAGTTTGTTGTCAGACTGCCTTAACATAAGTTTGCTCCTTTCGTTGGCGGGCAGTCTGCCATACAGGATTGTATGTACTCATTTTATCGGCTCCCGTCCTTTTTATCAACTTCTTTCTGTAAATTTTCCTGTTCCATAAGGCGTAAAACTTTGCCTGGTAAGGATTTCTGCCCGTCATAGCTGCCTGTAAAGCGGTAGCTTGTCCTGCCGGATTTGATAACGACTTCACGCTTCGGAAGTTCTTGATACAGTGGATTTTTTACGACGATTTTACCGTCCTTGATAATTCGTTTCTTTTCCATTCCTTTCCCGTCCTTTCGTAATTTGATAAAAGAAAAGTTTCAGAGCAAGCATAGGAAAGGGGTACCCTTTCCGTAAAATGCGTTGCATTTTGCTTGTTGGGAAGCTTCCCAAACCCTCTTGATTTCCCTCTCACTACCTACAACACCACCCAAAGCAATTTTGCCGAAGTTTTGAGAGAGATTTTTCAAAAAGTTTTTCTTATCTCCTACTACGGAAAAGTTTCTAAAATGCCAAACAAAAGTGAAAGAAAAATCCACAATCCCGAAATAAGATTGCGGATTTCAAAATCAATTCATATTCTGTTTCTTGCTATTATACGGACTTCCGCATATAATTATATCATTGAGATTTTGAAAGGACGTGAACGAAGGTGTTAGAATATATTTCCGCTTCCGAAGCAGCGAAAAAATGGGGCATTTCAGAACGA
The DNA here is from genome assembly GCA_018715805.1 of Candidatus Faecousia intestinigallinarum. Taxonomy (GTDB): domain Bacteria; phylum Bacillota; class Clostridia; order Oscillospirales; family Oscillospiraceae; genus Faecousia; species Faecousia intestinigallinarum. Next base: position 83,608 of record DVKX01000071.1, read on the forward strand.
CGGGTACAAAAACTATGTGAAGATAATCGTATAGAGGGCGTTGCAAAGTTCAGTTATATGTGGCTGATACCAAAGGACGCGGAAAAGCCCGCAGACGCACGAAAAAAGCAATTTCAAAAGTAGATAAATAGTTGAAAATTGTTTGTTATCTTCAACTAGATATGGAGGTGCAAAAAAATGATTACAAAAATATTGATAGTTGATGATGAAGCGGATATTGTATCAATGCTCCGCAGTTTTTTTGAAAGCAAAGGCTATCTTGTTTTATCTGCTGCAAATGGCGAAGAAGCATTAAAACAAATAGAACGGCAGCCAAACATTATCCTGCTTGATATAAATATGCCCGGTCTTACAGGGTTAGAGGTTTGTGAACGCATTCGCAATCATATATCCTGTCCTATTCTTTTTTTAACTGCCCGGATTGAAGATACCGATAAGGTAAAGGGCTTTGCTGTTGGCGGCGATGATTACATTGTGAAGCCCTTTTCACTTATGGAACTTGAAGCGCGGGTGCGCGCTCATCTGCGCCGGGAAGCGCGACACAACTTTGAAGCGCAAGTCAAGTTTTCCGGTGATTTGACGATTGACTATTCGGAACGTTGCTTGTTCTTTGGTGATAAGCGTGTCGGTCTTGCAAAAAAGGAATTTGATATTGTGGAACTGCTTTCTCAAAATCCGGGACAGGTCTTTGATAAAGAACGGATTTATGAGCGTATTTGGGGTTATGACAGCGAGGGCGACAGCAGCGTTGTAACAGAGCATATCCGCAGAATACGGACAAAAATCGCAGCATATACAGACCGGGTATATATCGAAACAATTTGGGGGTGTGGGTACAAATGGGTCAAATAAACTGCCGTAGGCATAATTTATCTCTCCGAAAAAGCCTTATTCTCTATATAATTGCTTTTGTCGTACTCGCAGTCTTTCTTTCCATAGCCACTTTTTTTCTTTGTGGTAGCGCTGCCGAAGATATTAGATCATTTTATCCCCCGTCCGGCGAAAAATATTATTTGACGAATGAGCAGGGAGAACAGTTGGGCGAGGGTGCTTACATTGGGACAGTGCCCGTCCCGATGTCTAAAGAGGACGAGCGTACCATTGCGCTGCTGGAGAAACTTCCCATTGTTGCAACTCCTATCTATTCTGCGTTCTGCATTATTGCTGCTGCGCTACTATTTTACAGGAACAGGTTGAAAAAACCGCTTGCTGAACTGCGGGCGGCTTCTGAAAAAATAGCGAACAATGACTTGGAGTTTTCAATAGATTATGACAGCAAAGATGAATTGGGGCAACTTTGCGCGTCCTTTGAAATCATGCGGACAACCCTTGCGGACAATTTCTCTAAAATGTGGCGGCAAGTTGAAGAACGAAAAGCACTCAACGCCGCTTTTGCTCACGATTTGCGTACCCCTCTGACAGTACTAAAGGGCTATAATGAAATGCTGCAAGCCAGCGACAATTCCCAAACGAGGGAAACCGCCGCCACAATGGGAAAGCATATCTCCCGTATGGAAAACTATGTAAGCAGCATGAGCAACATTAGGCGTATGGAAGATACGCAGCCGGAGTACAAGCTGATTGACTTGCAACCGTTGGTATCTTCTTTGTATGATAGCGCAAAAATCGTTTGTACGAAAAACGGAAAAGAGTTGATTTTACAAAATGACATACCTGTTTTGCAGCTATCTCTTGACAGTGCATTTATCTCACAGGTATACAACAACTTGATTTCTAACGCTGTGCGGTATGCCCGGACTTTGGTAATAATATCTTTCGCCTTGCATGACAACGGTTTGCTGCTTTCCGTATCAGACGATGGGAATGGTTTTGATAAAGACAGCCTACAAAAAGCTGCAAATCCGTACTTCACAGGGGAAAGCAACCATTCCGAGCATTTCGGACTTGGGTTATATATTTGTAAGCTGCTTTGTGAACACCATAACGGCTATTTGCAAATTCGGAATACCGCCGACGGAGCAAATGTATCTGCCTATTTCAAATCGCCCACTTTGTAGATAAAAAGTAGATATTTCCCCTTTATACTCTCCATGAAAACACATGGAGAGTATTTTTATTGCTCCCTATGGAGAAAGGAGCTTTTTATGGAACTAAAAACAATCGGGCTAACTAAAAAGTTTGGCTCCAAAACGGCCGTAGATAACCTGAATATCACATTGACAAATAGCGTTTACGGTTTGCTGGGCGCAAACGGCGCAGGAAAAACAACGCTTATGCGGCTGCTCTGCAATATCCAAAATTCCAC
>DVKX01000008.1 GCA_018715805.1 Candidatus Faecousia intestinigallinarum
ACCGCCTTCAAATCGTTGCAGTGCCTGTTATCGTTAAAAAGCGTTGTAAACAGGGGATTTCCAAATAATTGTACACCAATTTTGATACCATTGCATCAAAATTGGTGTACAGTTATGGTGCGAGAGATGGGACTCGAACCCACATGGCATTCGCCACACGCACCTCAAACGTGCTTGTCTACCATTCCAACACTCTCGCAAATGCTGGAGACATTATACTCTCCCTACTCCATTTTGTCAACCTTTATTTCCAGCGATTTCCGCGAAAAACGATTTCCCCTTGATTTTAGCCAATGGCTGTGATATAGTGTGACTGGCAAAAACCCCATACTCTAAATATTATATTATTAAGGAAGCGTTTTCATGAATACAGAAATCTTTGAGAGCTTTGAGTCTAATGTTCGCTCCTATTGCCGCAGTTTTCCCACAGTTTTCACCAGCGCCAAGGGCGCATGTATGCGCGACGAAGCTGGAAAAGAGTATATTGACTTTTTCGCCGGCGCCGGCGCGCTGAACTTTGGCCATAATCCCGATAAGATGATCGCCAAGCTGGTGGAATATCTGCAGAGCGACGGCATCCTCCATTCTATGGATATGTACACCGCTCCCAAGCGGGATTTTCTGGAGTACTTCCGCTCCCACATTCTGGAGCCTCGCAATTTGGATTATAAAATTCAATTTGCCGGTCCCACCGGTACCAACGCTGTGGAATGTGCGGTAAAGCTGGCGCGGAAAGTCAAGGGACGGGAAAATATCTTCGCTTTTATGGGCGCGTTCCACGGCATGACCCTGGGCGCTCTGTCTCTCACCACTGACCGCTGCAGCCGGGAAGGCGCGGGTCAGGCTCTGCAAAATGTTACCCACATCCCCGCCCCTTATATGTTCCCAGAACTGGATACCATTGCCTATATGGAGCGGCTGCTCACCGACGATCATTCCGGCGTGGAAAAGCCCGCCGCCATTATTCTGGAGACTGTGCAGGCCGACGGCGGCATTTATATCTTCGACGCTGCATGGCTGCAGCGGCTGCGGGCACTGTGCGACAAGCACGATATTCTCCTGATTGTGGATGATATTCAAGTGGGCACCGGCCGCACAGGCTACTTCTTTTCCTTTGAGCGGGCGGGCATTGTGCCGGATATGGTCACGCTGTCCAAATCCATCGGCGGCTGCGGTATGCCCATCGCGGTGCTGCTGCTGAAGCCGGAACTGGATATCTGGGAACCCGGTCAGCACACCGGTACTTTCCGGGGCAATCAGCTCTCCCTGATTGCCGGCAGGGTGGGTCTGGAAATGCTGGCGGAGACGGATCTGCTGGCGCAGGTGCAGCGCAAGGGGCAAATCGTAAGCGAATTTCTGGAGAAAGAGATCTGTCCTCTGGACAGCCGCATCTCCTTCCGGGGCATCGGTCTGATCTGGGGCGTGGATTTCGACGCCTTCGACCGGGACGTCACCAAGCCCCTGATTGCAGCCTGCTTCAAAAACGGCTTGATTGTAGAGCGCGTGGGCCGGGACAATGATGTGCTGAAGCTGATGCCGCCCCTGGTCATTACCGAGGAGCAGCTGCTTGCCGGCCTTGGAATTCTCAAAAAATCCCTGCTTGAAATCCTGTGATTTCCAATTCAAAACTTCCCATCAACGGGTATACTACCATTACTAAAGATATAAGGAAGCACGGGAAATGAAAAAACTTCGCTTTTTCCTCGCCATGGCGGCGGGTAAGCTGTCTATGTTCTTGATGAAGCTGCTGGGGCGCAACGCCACCTATCTGCCCGGCAAGATCGCCATCAAGCTGTGCCCGGATTTTTTGGGGCAGCTGACGCCGCCTAAAACGGTAATCGCCATTACAGGCACCAACGGAAAAACCACCACCAGTAACCTGCTGGCCGCTATTCTGCGGGAAAATGGCTATCGCGTCACCAATAACAGCCTGGGCTCCAACATCCAGGCGGGCGTGGCTACCACCCTGCTGGCAGACGCCACCTTCACCGGCAAACCCACCCGGGACATCGCCGTGCTGGAAGTGGACGAGCGCAGCTCCCTGCGGATCTACCCACAGCTGAAGCCGGACTATCTGGTGTGCAACAACCTGATGCGCGACTCCATACGCCGCAACGCCCACACCAGCTTTATCCGCTATATTATGGATCAGGCGATTCCGGCGGATACAAAGCTGATTCTCAATGCCGATGATTTGATTGCCGCCGGCCTTGCTCCCCAGAATTCCCACCGGGTCTATTTCGGACTGGACGTGGAAAAGCCTGAGAAATTAGTGATCCCGGCTGTGCGGGATCTTGTGTACTGCCCCAACTGCGGCGGGGAACTGGTGCCGGAATATATCCGCTACAACCATATCGGCCGCTTCCGCTGCAAAGACTGCGGCCTGGCCTCCCCTGCCCCGGACTATCTGGTGACGCAGCTTGACCGGGAGGCGCAGACCTTTACCCTGCGCCACCACAACCAGGAGGATCGTTTTCAGCTGCTCAACGACAACATTGTCAATATCTATAATTTCTGCGGTATCTGCGCACTGCTCTTTGAAATGGGGCTTTCCTCGGAACAGGTGGCCAAGGGCTTTGCCGGGATCGCCATCATCAAGTCCCGCTACGACCATGTGGAAGCCGGCGACTTAAAAGTGACCATTCAATCCGCCAAGGGGCAAAACCCCATCGCCTGTTCCCAGGCTTTTCGGTATGTCGCCCAGTGCCCTGGCAGCAACAAAGCGGTTTTTATGCTCATTGCCGAGCACATCGGCGAAACGGACACCAATTCAGAAAGCGTCAGCTGGCTCTATGATGCAGACTATTTCTATTTGGCCGATCCCTCCATCCGTCAGGTGATTATCTGTGGTCCCAGATGCCTGGATCAGAAGCTCCGCGCCATGCTGGCAGGTGTTCCAGAGGAGAATATCGTGCTCTGGCCAGACCTGCAGGGCAAGGCCGACCTGGTGGATACAGAGAACTGCAAGGATATTTATATCCTCTGCGACGTCTATCTGGAGAAAGAGGCGGAGGCTGTGAAAAACGGGCTGCTGGAAAAAGCGAGGGAGGGCGTTGCGCAATGATCGTAGAGGTTCTGTTCAATGAGGTCTGCGGCCTCTCCGGCGATTCCCAGAACGCTGAATTTCTCCAGGCCGCTATGCCGGAGGCTGAATTCGTCTATACCACACTGCTGGAAGATCCGCGCTTTGTCCATGAGGATGTGGATATGCTCCTCATGGGTTCTATGGAAGAGGGCATCCAGCGCCGGGTTCTGGAGAAGCTGCGTTCCCACAAAGCGCGGCTGCTGGAACTGATCGACCGGGGCGTTCCTTTCCTGGCCACCGGCAATGCCGGAGAGATCTTCCTGAAAGACATCCACTATATCACCGAGGGAATCCAGGTATCCGGTCTGGGCTTTTTCGATCTCCAGGTAAAAACTGATCTATTCAATCGCTATAATGCCAAAGTCCTGGGAACGCTGGACGGTATTGAGATTGTAGGTTACCGCAGCCAATTCAGCTTCTGGTATGGGGATAACTCCCAGAATTATTTCCTGAAATGTGATCGGGGAGAGGGTATCCATAAAGGCAGCAAGCTGGAGGGCGTGCGCAGAAATAACCTGATCTGCACCCAGATTTTAGGGCCGATTCTGCCGCTGAACCCCTTGTTCTGCGAATACTTCCTGAGACTGGCTGGAGTGGACGCTCCCGCTCCTTTCCGCGATGCCGCCATGGAGGCTTACGCCCTGCGGCTGAAAGAATTCAAAGACCCAAAGATGCTCTTCAATGTATGAACAGAGCCGCTGTGAAGCTTCACAGCGGCTCTGTTTTATCTGCCCGCAAGGAAACACACATGGTGACAGCGCGGGTATTTACCGTACCGTCCACATACCGGGCAGAGTCCTGGATCATCTGAAATCCACACGCCCTGTGCACTGCCAAAGAAGCGGTATTCCTCTTTCCTATATGGGAATAGAGCCGCGGATATTTCCCACCAGACAGGCGCGCCTGCACCGCCTGAATCAGCGCCCGGGCATATCCTTGGCGGCGGCTGTCCGGCCTTGTCTCCAGCGCTTCCAGCAGAAGTCCATCCATATAAGGCTCCAGCCGAAGGGCGGCGCGATAAATACCATCCTCCGCCCATACGGCATAAACCGCCTCCGGCACGGTAAAAAAATCTTCCCGAAGATATTCCTCAAAATTCCGCTCCTGGGCATACACAGAGATCCCCCGCTCCGCCGCGTTTTCGCCATTGGATTCCCCATACACCTCCATCAGCGCGTTGAAATCCAATTCCGCGAGATGGAAAAACAGCTGCAGCATCCCATTCCCCTTTCCGTTTTTCCAGACTCCGCCTTGTGGATTAAGAAGGCTGAATTCCTGCATCCTTCATTTTCTTTCGACTTCATTCGACTATCCTTTACCTTTTTCGCTGCGCAGTTTACCATATTCCCCCGCCGCACAAAGTGCTTCTCGGAATTATACCGCAAGTTATGCACACAATCCACAGCTTTTTCCACAGGGAAAATCCCCGGTTTTTCCATGTCGAAATTTGTAAAATTCCGTAATATCCGAAGAAATCGGAACAATTCCGCGCCATATTTGGAGAATTTCCGGGTTTACATAAAGGGAATATGCATCCTTTGCATGAATACTCCCGCTTTCTGCGGAAAATTGCAGGAGTTAGGCGCATCTCCTGCAATTTTGTTATAAACGCTCCCCCAGGATGGATTTCGTGGCATAGGCGTTCAGCTCCATTCCGGCAGTATGCCCCGCCTGGAACTCATAAAACGCTTGGGCGCCGATCATTGCCCCGTTATCTCCACATAGGGAAAGGGGCGGCATGTAGAGGGAAACCCCCATTTTTTCCGCCATGGACGTCATATCCCGACGGATACGGGAATTCGCTGCCACGCCCCCGGCAATGGCCAGCCTCTTTCTGCCGGTGTTTCTCAGCGCTTGCTGTACCCGGGGACACAGCATATCGGAAACTGCGGCGGAAAACCCTGCGCACAGACTGTTTACGTCCAGCGGTTCTCCAATCTGCTCCGCGTGGTGGATAAGATTCAGCGCAGCTGTTTTCAGTCCGGAAAAGCTCATATCCAGGGGATTCTCCCCAGGCTTTGCACGGGGCAGGCTGTATTTCTTCTCATCCCCTTGGGAAGCGGCGCTGTCCAGCGCCGCGCCGCCGGGATAGGGCATCCCCAGCACCCGGGCAACCTTGTCAAAGCATTCCCCTGCCGCATCGTCCAGGGTCGTGCCTAAAATTTCCATTTTGGTATAATCCTGGACATCCACAATCAAAGTATGCCCGCCGGATACGATCAAGCACAAAAAAGGGGGAACCAATTCCGGAAACGCCAAGTAATTGGCTGCAATATGCCCCCGGATATGATGCACCGGGATCAGCGGCTTACCCAGCGCCAGCGCTGCCGCCTTGGCAAAGTTTACCCCCACCAGCACCGCGCCAATCAGTCCGGGCGCATAGGTCACAGACACGGCGTCAATGTCCTCCCGGCGCAGCGCCGCCTGCTCCAGCGCTTGTTCCGCCAGGGCATAGATCGCCTCCATATGCTGCCGGGAAGCGATCTCCGGCACCACGCCGCCATAGACCCGGTGTAATGCTACTTGGGACGCGATGCAGTCCGCCAGCACCTTTCGTCCGTCGGCCACAATGGCCACCGCCGTCTCGTCACAGGAGGATTCCACTGCTAAAATATTCACACTTCCCACTCCTTTCGCAGAATCAGCGCATCTTCCCTGGGCTTTTCATAGTAACGGCGGCGCCTTCCCACCGCCTGAAAGCCCAGCTTTTCATACAGGGCGATCGCGGCCGCATTGGACGCCCGCACCTCCAGCGTGAGGCAATGCACGCCTTTGCGCTTCAGTTCCGCTGCCAGCGCCGCCGTCAAGGCTTCTCCTATGCCCTTGCGGCGGTGCTCCGGGGAAACCGCCAGGTTCATCATATCCGCCTCCCCCAGTACCGTCTGGGAGCCGATATATCCGATCACTGTCCCGTGCTCTACAGCCACCAGCCACACCGAGAGAGGGTTCTCCAGTTCCCCGGTCAGGCTCTTTTCGCTCCATGGGCTGGAGAAGCATATCCGCTCCATCTGCGCCACGGACGGGATATGCTCCCGCTGCATCCGTTGAATTTTCATCACTTTGCCTCGTACCAGCTTGCGCCCCACTTAGCCTCCGCTACCAGCGGCACAGAAAGGGAAGCCACCTGCTCCATCTCTCGGCTCACCAGGCCGGCTACCTGACTTGCCAGCGCCTCCGGGCACTCCACAATCAATTCGTCATGCACCTGCAGCAGCAGCCTTGCCTCTGGGAAATTCTCCCGAAGCGCCCGATCCACCCGAATCATAGCCAGCTTGATGAGATCCGCCGCCGTTCCCTGGATGGGCGTATTCAGAGCGATCCGCTCTGCCCCTTGGCGAATATTATAGTTACTGCTTTTCAGTTCCGGGATATAGCGCTTGCGGCCGTAGAGTGTCTTGGTATACCCCTGTTCCCGCGCTTCCTGCACCACCCGGCGCATATAAGCGCGCACTCCCTGATACTTTGCCAAATACGTATCAATATAATCCTTGGCTTCATAGCGGCTGACGCCAATATCCTCCGCCAGAGAAAACTCCGAAATACCATATACGATGCCAAAGTTCACCGCTTTGGCGTTCCGCCGCTGCAGAGGCGTCACCTCTTCCGGCGGCACGCCAAATACCTGCGCTGCCGTGGCCGTGTGGATGTCCATGCCGCTGCGGAAAGCCTCCTGCATGGCGGTGTCCTCTGCGATATGCGCCAGCACGCGCAGCTCGATCTGGCTATAGTCCGCATCCACCAGTACGCAGCCGGGCTTGGGAATGAACATTTTCCGTATCTCCGCCCCCAAGTCGGTGCGCACAGGGATATTTTGCAGATTCGGCTCTGTGGAGGACAGCCGTCCGGTAGCCGTCACCAGATTCTGGAAGGTGGTATGGATACGGCCGTCGTCCTCAATCACTTTGATCAGTCCATCGGCATAGGTAGACTTTAATTTTGTGAGCATCCGGTAGTCCATAATGGCAGGAATGATGGGATGCTTGCCTTTCAGCTTTTCCAGCACCTCTGCATTGGTAGAATACCCCCTCTTCGTCTTTTTCACCGTGGGCAGTCCCAGCTGTTCAAAGAGCAGCGCGCCCAGCTGCTTGGTGGAATTGATATTGAACGGCTCCCCGGAATAAGAGAAGATGATCTCCTCGCAGGCAGCGATGCGTCGGGCAAGCATTTCTCCAAATTGCGCCAGCTGCTCCCGATCAATGGCCACACCCTGATTCTCCATACGGTAGAGAACGCCGCACAGCGGCAGTTCCATCTCATAATACAGCTTTTCCATGTCCTGTGCCTGGAGTTCCTTTTCCAAAACCGGCCGCAAACGCCACACCGCCTCGGCGCAGGCCGCCGCGTCTGCGTCCTCCACCGTGCTTCCCAAAAAATTGGTAGCCAGTTTGGACACCGGGTAATCCGACTGGGACGGATTCAGGTCGTAGGCCGCCAGGGCGGTATCAAAAGAAAAACCTCCCAGCGTCAGACCCATAGCGTTCAGGGCATGCATCGTACTCTTTCCATCGTGGCAAATAAAGCTGCTGCCCCGCAGCAACTCTGCCGCCGCAGCCGCTTCCAGAGGCGTTCGGGTGCAAACGCCCCCCTCCCAAGCAATCCCCAGCGTACTGTCCGGCGCGAGATACACAGCGCAAACCGTCCCCGGCTCCGGCAGCACGTCCACATGGGGCAGCTTCTCCTCCGCCCGGGGCATCTCTGTTTCCGGGGCTTCCAGTTCGGCTCCCCGCAGGCCGTAGCGGTCAATCAGCCGAACAAACTCCAGCCGCGTAAAGAGCCGGTAAAGCTCCAAACGGTTATAGGGCTGGGTAATGGCGTCTCGGGGCTGGAAATCAATGGGCGCATTGCAGCGGATAGTCGCCAAGTCATAGGAAAGATAGGCGCTCTCTTTTCCAGTCTCCAGCTTCTCCCGAAGCTTTGGGCGCAAAGAAGCGTCCTCCAAATGTTCATAGACCCCATCCAACGTACCGAATTTGTGCAGCAGATCTGCGGCAGTCTTTTGGCCAACGCCGGTCACGCCCGGGATATTGTCGGAACTGTCCCCCATCAGCGCTTTCAGATCCACCAGGCGCTTGGGAGCGAAGCCGTACTCCGCTGTAAACTGTTCCGTATCATACAAAGTCGCCGTGGTCTGCCCTGTCCGGGAGATTACCAGCTTCACGCTGGTATGCCCGTCGATCAGCTGCAGGCTGTCTCGGTCACCGGTGACGATGACACATTCCCAATCCTGTTCCCCGCAAATCCGCGCCACCGTGCCAATAACATCATCCGCTTCCCATCCCTGGCACGCATAGATGGGAATATTCATGGCGGAGAGCACCTGCTTCATAAGTGGCATTTGCTGCGCCAGCTCCTCCGGCATGGCATGGCGGGTGGCCTTATAGCCGTCATAGCGCAAATGGCGGAAGGTGGGTCCATGGAGGTCAAAAGCCACGCACACCGCTTCCGGCTGCTCCTCCTTTTCCATTTTCTCCAAAATATTCAAAAAACCATAGATGGCATGAGTGTACAGCCCGTCCCGGGTGGTCAGGGGACGCACCCCATAGAACGCCCGGTTTATGACGCTGTTCCCATCCAGAATCATCAGCTTCATACTTTTCTCCACTTCACGCCCTGGGGCGTATCGATGATTTCAATGCTGCGGGCTTTCAGTTCTGCGCGGATACGATCTGCCTCCGCGAAGTTCTTCGCCTTCTTGGCCTCCGTCCTGGCAGCTACCAGCGCGTCAATCTCCGGATCATATGCCGCCGCAGCCTCCGCCGCCTGCTTCTTCCGCAGCACCTGGGCGGCGGGAATCAGGTTTAAGGACAGCACCCGGTCAAAATCCGCCAGCGCCGCCAGCTTGGTGGCATCGCTGGTCTTGGCCTTCAGCACATCATAGAGAGCAGTCACCGCCAGGGAAGTATTTAAGTCGCCGTTCAGCGCGCCGACAAATCTCTCCTTCAGTTTTTCAAAATCCGCCTGTTCCACCGCGCCATTCTCTTGCAGCCCAGCGATTTTGGCAATCAGCTTTTCGTAGGCTGCGGCAGCATTGTCCAAATTTTCCCAGGAGAACACCAGGTTCCGGCGATAGTGGCTTTGCAGGCAGAAGAGGCGGTAAGCCATGGGATCGTAGCCCTTCTCCTCCAGCAGAGAAACCGTGAGGAATTCCCCCTTGGATTTGGACATTTTCCCGCCATCAGTATTCAGGTGGTGGACATGAAACCAGTAATTGCACCACTTGTGCCCCAGGTAGCTTTCCGACTGGGCGATCTCGTTGGTGTGGTGGGGAAACGCATTGTCAATGCCGCCGGCATGGATGTCCAGTTCCTCTCCAAAATACTTCATGGAAATGCCGGAGCACTCAATATGCCAGCCCGGGTATCCCACGCCCCAGGGGGACTCCCATTTCAGCGCCTGGTCTTCAAACTTGGACTTGGTAAACCAAAGCACAAAATCATTTTTGTTCCGCTTGTTGGGATCCTCTTCTACCCCCTCCCGGACGCCCACGGCCAGATCCTCCTCGTCGTGGTCATAGAACACGTTGTATTTTTCCAGCTTGGAGGTATCGAAATACACATTTCCCCCGGCCACATAGGCAAAACCCTTATCCAAAAGTCCCTCCACGATCCGGATAAACTCAGGGATACACCCGGTGGCGGGCTGGACAAGGTCCGGCTTCTTGATATTCAGCTTTTCGCAGTCGGCGAAGAATGCATCGGTATAATACTGGGCAATTTCCATCACGGACTTGTGCTCCCTCTTAGCGCCCTTGAGCATCTTATCCTCGCCGGTATCCGCATCCGAAGACAGGTGGCCTACATCCGTAATATTCATCACCCGCTTTACCGGGTAGCCCAGGTAGTTCAGCGCCTTTTCCAGTACATCCTCCATAATATAAGTGCGCAGGTTGCCGATGTGGGCATAGTGGTACACCGTAGGACCGCAGGTGTACATCTTCACCATATCCGGCGAATTTGGCTGAAACAGCTCCTTCATATGGGTCAAAGAATTATAAAGATACATACGCTTTCCTCCTATATTCCATAACAATATAAAGCGTTTTTCCAGCGGCGAACCGGAAGCTATCGCTTCAATTCATCCATCCTGTCCAGGAATTTCTTTTTTTCAAATACAATAAACTTATACGAGACTCCTTCTTTTAATACAATCGTTACTGTCGGAAACAACAGACTACGCCCTGTCCTGATCTTTACTATGTCCTGATAAAGCATCTCTAAATCGCGGTATTTTTCATCCACGGTAACTTTGTTGGTTTTATAGATCACTTTATCCGGTTTCAGATATATTGCGCCGCCCAAAACGCCATCGTGAAAAAAACTTGCGGCAAAAGCATCCTTCATACCCTTCCTCCTCAATAAATTCCAATTCTCTGCCGTTCTTTATCACGGCGATTATACCATTTATCCGGCGCAGTCACAATTCCATATCGCGCCGTTTGCGCTGCGTCTTGGTCTGCTCCGGCTGTACTGCCCGTTCCGCGCATTTCCTGGCAGTTTCGGCCTTCCTATGGCAAAAACGCCCCTTATGCCCGTACAGGCATAAGAGGCGATCAATCAACCGCGGTTCCACTCTCGTTTTTCACTCAAAATCGGTTCGCTCCCGGACGCACGTTCCCGGGGCGTCTCCGCCGGGGCTTCCAGCTGCTGCCCCCGCTCTCTGTGGATGTGCTTTCCGGTACTCTTTCCGTTCACAGCGATATGCACTTTTGCTTATTTTACCATTGTAAAGGGGGGATTGTCAAGGCATCCTAGGAAAGAAACCCCACCGGAATCGTTGCGAAAAGGCAAAAAATATGCTATAGTATTTCAAATCCCAAAAGGAGGACAAAAATATGAAAAAAATTTTATCAGCGCTTCTGTGCTGCTGCATTCTCTTTGCCGCCGCAGGCTGCGCGAAGCAGCCTCCCGCGCCGGAAACTACCCTGGCGCCCACAGTCCCTGCAACGCAGCCCTCCACCCAGTCGCCTGCCCAGCCTACGCAGCCTGTCCAGAACGGCCAGCCTCTGACAGCGCTGACGCTAAAAACCACCCGGGAAAGCGTCCAGTCCCAGGATGGAACGGATATTTTCTACTTTGACTCCCAGGTAGTATACCTGCTTACCCAGGATACCGCCGTTACCGAAACGGTGACCCTGGATCTAATCAACCGGATCGATCGCGTCCGGGCTGCCTCGGAAAGTATCCAGGAAGCCGCAGATGCCGCCTACACGCCCGATGCGGGATCTTGGATCCCTTTCTTTAGTCAGATCTCTTACACGCCTACCCGCATTGATGTCGGCGTTCTGAGCCTGCTGGGGGAGGAAGGCACTTATACCGGAGGGATTCACCCCAACTATCTGGACACCGCCGTCAACTATGATCTGTTAACCGGGCAGGTTTTGACCATCCAGGACATCCTCCGGGAAGAAGCCACCACAGAGCAGCTTTTTCAGCTGCTTTTGTCCGCCCTGGAACCTCAGTCAGACAGCTTGTATCCAGATTATGCGGATGTAGCTTGGAACCGCTTCACTGAGGACGCCGCCGCAGATGATGGCTGGTACTTCAGTGAAACCGGTCTTTGCTTTTTCTTCTCTCCCTATGAGATCGCCCCTTATGCTGCCGGACTCGTCCGTGGGGAAATCCTCTATAGTCAGCTTGCGGGGATTCTGCGGGAGGAATACTTCCCCGCCGAGCAGCTTGGCTATGACGGCCATATGCAGGCCGCAGCCTTTGCCAGCGTGGATACAACGCAGTTTTCCCAGTTCGCGGAGCTGCTCCTGGAGCAGGACGCGGAGCAAACGATCCTCTATACCGACAGCGCTGTCAGTAACATCTGGATAGAAAGCGGCAGCCTCTCCTCCGACGGCACTTCGTTTGCGCCCAGCGGAGTGGTATTCGCCGCCAATGCTCTGACTGCCGACCAGGCGATCACGGTGCGGGCAGATCTTTCTGCCGCCCCTCTCCGGCTCACCTACCGCCGGGGCGAGGAGATCGTCTCCCGTATCCTCACACTGGAAAACGGTGCGCCGATCCTGCAGTAGAGGACGGTGGGCTCATGCAAATCCGAAATCTTCTGCCGGAAGACTATCCTGCAGCAGACGCACTGATGCAGCAGCTCCACCAGATTCACCTGCAAAACCGCCCCGACCTTTTCCGCCCTTTCCTCCATCCCTATACCCGGGGAAAATTTGTGGAGATGACTGCGGACAGCGGCCATATCTGTCTGGCGGCGGTGGAGGATGCACAGATCGTTGGCATTTGTCTGGTCAGCATACGTACCCGCAGCAATATGGTAGATATGCTTTCCGCTTATGTGGACGACCTGGTGGTGAATCCAGCCTATCAGCGCCGGGGCATCGCCGCAGCGCTGCTGGAGGAAGTCCAGACGCGGGCAAAGGCTAAGGGCGCGCAGCGGCTGGATCTGATGGTCTGGTCGTTTAACAAAAGCGCCCTGCGTTTTTACCAGGCGCTGGGAATGACGCCTCAGCGGTACATTCTGGAAAAAGAACTATAAAAATCCCGTCCGCCAACCATGGTTGGCGGACGGCTTCTGCTATTAACGCATGATTTACGGTTTCCTCCTTTGGTATACTGACACAAATAGCGTTGCAGCCGCTATTTCCACCGCAGCCAATACCATGATGGAAGCCACATCGCTTTGAACGAGCATGACAACCGCCAAAGCATCGATCAGCATATGTCCCAGCACACACGGCAGCGAACCTTTTGAAACTTCCCTGACTGCACCAAATGTGAATGTATTGCCAAGGATCATCATGTAGGAAATAAAATAATTGGACGAGGCAGACGTGATCCACGGAAGCATATAGATCGGTATATGCCATAGAAACCAGATCACGGATATGACCAGCATCTTCAGGAAAAAGCTGTTTTTAATATTCAGATGCGATTGAAGATACCAGCGCCACCCTACCTCCTCTAAACCGCCCTGTAAAATCGTCCACGGAAGATATGCCAATACGGCAGTAAAAGCAGCGCCTGTAAAATGCACATTTCCTAAAAGAGCAGAAACGCCATAATACATCGCTGCAGCCATTGCCGCCGCAATAAATGGCAGCACGGTTTCTTTCTGAAGAAAGTTCTGCCGCAAAAAGTCAAGGACGCCCGCCACTTCTTTTTCCATTCTTGAAAACACAAACGCCGCAATCATCGGCAGCAAATTCATGAGAATAAACAGAATGGAACTGGCCGTCCCGCCAGTGGGAAACGCCAATAGAATGATTATGCCGACAATTGCTGTGGTTACTAACGTCGTCACGGAATACTTGACTGAAACTATATTTTTATGCTGCATCTATTCTCTCCCAAGCCCTAAATCCGCCGTCTTGCATCTATCCTGTTTCCCGCTGCATACATTCTTTTCGATAACGGACGATAGCCGCGCCCAGCAGATCCATGGCTCGCTCCAGCTCCGGGATCTCCAGAACATAGGCAATGCGCACCTCGTTGACGCCTTTGCCAGGCGTCTCGTAGAAAGGCGCGCCGGGCGCAAACATCACCGTCTCTCCCCGGTCATCAAACGCCGTGAGCAGCCACTCCTGGAATTTATCCGCGTCGTCCACCGGCAGGCTGGCCATCACATAGAACGCGCCCATTGGTTCCTCCACCAGGACGCCGGGGATGTCCCGCAGGCGGCGAACCACCGTATCCCGGCGCGCCTTGTATTCCGCCTTGGATCGGCGGAAGAATTCATGGTCTACCGAGTACAGCGCCGCAGCGCCCACCTGATCGATAGTTGCCACCGCCAGACGAGACTGACAGAACTTCAGAAGCGCCTGCTGCAACTCTTTGTTGCGGGTGACCACGCAGCCCACCCGGGCGCCGCAGGCGGAAAAACGCTTGGACACGGAGTCAATAATCACCAGATTATCGTCAATATCCCGGAAATGCGCCATGGTAGGCACACCGAACTGATCGTCGTAGCAGAATTCCCGGTACACCTCGTCGCAGATCAGGAACAGGTCGTGCTTCTTCGCCACATCGGCAATCATGCGCATCTCTTCCTGATTCAGCACCACGCCGGTGGGATTGCCAGGATTTGTAATCAAGATCGCCCGGGTATTTTTGGTAATCAGGCTCTCGATCCGCTCCCGCTTGGCATAGCGATAGCCTTCTTCCGGACAGGTTGGCAGCGCGCGGATCACACCGCCTGCCGCATGCACAAAGGTGGTGTAATTGGGGTAGTAAGGCTCGGGAATGATAACCTCGGTGTAGGGATCGAGAATAGACAGGCAGGTCAGCAGCAGCGCCTCGCTGCCGCCGGTCGTGATGAGCACATCCGCAGGCTCCAGCCCCACGCCCAACCCCTGATAGTAGCCACGCACCGCGTCAATAAGCACCGGCATCCCCGGAGACTCCGCATAGGCCAGCGTAGCCGCGTCAAAATTCTTCACCGCCGCGTAATAAGCGGCAGGCGTTTCTAGATCAGGCTGTCCAATGTTTAGATAGTAGATCTTTTTTCCCTGCTTCTCCGCCGCCACTGCCAGAGGATGGAATTTCCGCATAGGTGACGGTTCGCATCGATTTGCGTTGATGGATATTTTCATAAGTACCTCCTGAAGGTCTTTTGCAGTTTCTCTGATAATCTCGGGTGATCCGGGCAAATTCCGGACACAGCACCGCCAGGGCAATCAAATTGGGAATGGCCATGAGACCATTCACAGTTTCCGACAAAAGCCAAACCGTGCCGGTTCCCAGCACCGCGCCAAAAATAACGGTGACGGATTGCAGCAGGGCAAACGGCTTCCAGACAGGCTTGCCGAAGAGATATTGGGCGCATCTTGCGCCGTACAGTCCCCAGCCCAGCACCGTGGAAAAGGCAAAACAGCAGAGGGACAGCGCAATGGGAATACATACCCACCCGCCGTACACCTGCGCGAAGGCTTGGGTAGTAAGCGCCACGCCCTGATCTACGCCAAAGGGGATCGGCACGCCGCTGCACAGGATCACCAGCGCCGTCATCGTGCAGATCACGATGGTATCCACAAACACCTCGATAATGCCCATCAAGCCCTGCTCCCCGGGGTGACTGACTTCCGCCGCTCCATGGGCGATGGCGGCAGTCCCCATGCCCGCTTCATTGGTGAACACTCCCCGGGAAGCTCCCACCCGCAAAGCCTGGAAAGAGGAACCCAGCAGGCCGCCAGTAACGGCCTGGGGCGAAAAAGCGCCGCGCAGGATAGCGGAGAACGCCTGTGGGACAGCGCGGCAGTTCACTGCCAGCACGCCAAAACCCAACAGCAGGTAAAACACCGCCGCCAAAGGCACCAGGTATTCTGTAATTCTGCCGATGCGCTTTGCGCCGCCCAGCAGGATTACGCCAATGAATACAGCCAGGAGAATCCCCATAAGCAAATTGCCCGTTTCTGTCTCCTGACCGCCCAGGTACGCTTTCACCGCATTCACGCCGCCGATCAGCGCGTTGATCTGGGTAGCGTTTCCCACGCCAAACGCGGCTACAATGCCAAAAAAGGCATAGACCGACGCCAAAGGCCGCCAGCGCCGTCCGAGGCCGTTTTGGATATAGTACATGGGTCCGCCCACATAGCCTCCGCCAGACTCCCGCTCTCGGTATCGCACCGCCAGCGCCGCCTCGGCAAACTTGGTAATCATGCCGAAGAAAGCGCACACCCACATCCAGAAGATGGCGCCCGGCCCGCCCAGCGCAATAGCACCTGCCACACCGGCCAGGTTACCCGTCCCCACCGTGGCAGCCAGCGCTGTGCAAAGCGCCTGGAAGGGTGAAATGCCGTTTTGCGGCTTGCTCCCAGGCTTCAGCTTCTGCGCAAACGCCGCCAGCGACTTTGGAAAAAGCCGCACCTGGGCAAATCCTGTGGCAAAGCTCAGATACAGCCCCACGCCTAAAATCAGCGTCAGTGTCGGCACACCCCATACCCAGCCGTTAATGGATTCCAGTACTTTTGTCATAAGACCTCCCTAGCATATCACTTTTTCCCTTCCGTTGCAAGATTCTAACTGCAAAAAATATCGAAATATGCGCAAAAGCAGCTCCCCGGTCTGGGGAACTGCTTTTGTGTTATTTCCAACTGCTCCAAATTTCCGGCGCATAGCCGCAGGTAGCGGCTTTCCCATTGCGCACAATGGGCGTCTTCATCAGCAGAGGCTGGTCAAAGACCTTATCCTCCTTGGCGCGGCTGTCGTCCATATACCTCAGGAGCGTAATATCCGGGTGCTTTCCCTCCCAGTCAATCAGATTATCGATGCCTCCCACCGCACGGAGTACGCTGTCAAATTCCTTTCCTGCCATCCCATAGCGGTTCAAATCAATATACTGGTAGGGAATCCGCCGCTCTTTGAAATACCGTTCTGCTTTTTTGGTGTCGAAACACTTGCTTTTGCCAAATATCTGTATGTTCAATACTCTACCTCCATCAAACACAGCCCTTTTGCCGGCGCCAGCGCCCCAGCCTCCGCCCGCCTGGCAGAAAACAACTGGGGAATCGTGTCTGGGCTTCGTTTTCCCAGACCTACCTCCAGCAGCGTCCCTGCCAGGATGCGCACCATGTTATAGAGAAAGCCGTCCGCCGTAACGGAAATCCGCACTTCCTCGCCATCCCGGACAATCTCCAACGCATAGATGGTGCGCAAAGTCGATTTTTTCTTCGAGCGGTTAGTACAGAAAGCCGCAAAATCGTGCGTACCAAGAAAATATCCCCCTGCCTGTTCCATAGCTGCCGTATCCAATCTCTCCGGCAGGATATGTACAAAGCGCCGCTGAAAAACGCAGGGAGCCAGACTGTTCCATACCCGGTAGCAATAGGTCTTTTGCTTTGCGTTCAGTCTGGCATGGAACCGGGGCGCCGCCTCTTTGCAGGAGTATATGCCAATGTCCTCGGGCAAATACCGCCGCAGCTGGGATAATATCTCCGCACAGGGCATGGCGCTTTCGCAGTGGAAGTTCGCTACCTGCCCTTTTGCGTGCACCCCCGCGTCCGTACGTCCGCTGCCGAAGACCGTGATCGGTTCCTCCAGCACTTTGCTCAGCGTTTGCTCCAGCTTCCCCTGGATGGTATTTTCCGCCCCGGGCAGCCGCTGCCAGCCCCGATACCGAGTGCCGTCATAGCAAATGTCCAGCCGTAAATTCCGCATCCTCCAGCTCCTTTCTTGCCTCCTGCTCGCTGTCCGCAGAAAACAGGAAGCGCCCCATCTTATCATAGACCATTACATGTCCCATGGAATAACGAATGGAATACATAGCCATCCTCCTTTTTGTAAGATGGCAGTATTCTATCACACTAATTGTCCAATAATCTGGACATTTACAAAAAAATTTCTCCCAAAACAGGATAATGATCCGACAAGTATACGCCCTCATGGCAGTCGGTAAGCGCCCGGGTAGCGGATTTGTCCCAATCCGCACTGGTGAAAATATAATCGATCTTAATGGGTTGGCTTCGGTGGTAATCGTGATAGGTGGCAGGAATCTCCCGGGTCACGTCCTCCAGCCGCCGCCCACAGGCGGCAAACTCCCCCGCCATGCGGCACGCCGCCTCCTCTGGCTCCGCGTTGAAATCCCCCATCAGCACCACCGGCGCGCCGGGGTATCGGCTATCATCCGCGGCAATGCGGCGCAGGATACAGGCCATGCCCTGCGTCCGGGCTCCAGCACCTTCATGATCCAGATGGGTATTATATACCCGCAGAAGCTGGCGGGTATCCCGAGTAGCCAGCACCGCACAGGTGCAGATTCGGGGACACGGACTCTGGTCACAGGCGAAGCGGCTGCCGGGCACATAAGGTGTGTCGGAGAGCCAGAAGGTATCCAGCGCCACGAGCAGAAACCGATCCCGGCGATAGGCGATAACATTGTGTTCATCTTCCAACGTTGCCCCCCGCCCGGTGCCCACCACCTGGTAATCCGTCAGGGTCTCCTCCAGCCATCGGCGCATATGCGGCAGCACCTCCTGGAAGCCTACCACATCCGCCCCGTAAAGCGGAAAACGTTCCGCGATAAAAGCTTTCCGCTGGGAAAACGCATTCTTACCATCCTCCGGCGTATCCATCCGCAGATTATACGTGCATATTTTGTATTTCATTTGGTTTTCCTGCCTATCCTCGCACCTGTTCGATCCATCGCGCCACATCGGCGTAGACCGCTTCTTTATTTAATTCATTCAAAATTTCATGCCGACCCTTGGGATATATTTTTACGGCCACGTTCTGCATTCCCGCTTTTCGAAAGGCCTCCGCCGCCCTTTTCACACCTTTGCCATACGACCCCACAGGATCATCCCCGCCGCTGATAAAGAAAACGGGCAGTTCCTTTTTCATCGCGGCCAAGTGTTTGGGATGCTCCGTATAGTTCAGGCCTGTCAGCAGATCCCGCAGCAGACCGGCGGTAGCTGTAAAACCACATAGCGGATCGGCTATATAAGCCTTCACCGCTTTTTCATCCCGGTTCAGCCAATCAAAATCAGTTTTGGGCGCGTCAACCCGCCGGTTATAGCTGCCGAACACCAGATTTTGCAGCTTGGGGCTTGGATTCTGCTCGCCATCCATGCGGCAGATCAGTCTGCACAAAGGAATTGCCGCCGCCAGCAAACTGCGCGGCTGCCAGCCGGTTCCGCAGATCACCGCCGCGGAAATGCCAGAGTTGGGATACTTTTCCAGAATCGTGCGCGTCATAAAAGAACCCATGGAATGACCCAGCAGCACATAAGGGACATCCGGGTATTCCTGGCGGGTCATTTCCAGCAGGCGGTAGGTATCTGCCACAGCCGTGAACCAGCCCTTATGAAAATAGCCCTGTATCCCGCCATCGCCTATGGATTTCCCATGTCCCATATGGTCTTCCGCCACTACTAGGTATCCTTGGGAATTCAGATACCGGGCAAAATCGTCGTACCGCTCCACATACTCCGCAATGCCGTGGACGATTTGTACCACGGCATTGGGTTTTCCCTCCGGGCGCCAGCGGCAGCCGTGCAGCCGCCCCTGACCCTGGGAGTCAAAATAGAAATGCTCCGGCATAACTCAGTCGACCACCTGATACCCGGCTTCGGCAATGGCGGCCTTCAGCGCTGCCACATCGGCGCTGCCCGTCACTGTGACCTGCTTGGCTTCCAGATCCACAACAGCGTCTGTCACACCCGCCACGCTCTTGCAGGCTTTCTCCACGTGCATTTTGCAGTGGTTGCACATCATACCGTCTACTTTCAAAATGGTTTTCATGTTTGTTTCCTCCTGAATAGATTTCAACGCTGCTGCGTTTTCTTTTATTTCATGGTGCTGCACAGCGGCCTTTGGCTGAAACAGCCGCAGACGCAGCGCATTGCTCACCACAAATACGGAACTCATGCTCATTGCCGCCGCGCCCAGCATGGGGTTGAGCAGAATGTGAAACGCGGGGAACAGCACCCCCGCTGCCACCGGGATCCCCAAGGTATTGTAGAAGAACGCCCAGAACAGGTTTTCCTTAATATTACGGATGGTGGCTTTGCTCAGCTCAACGGCACTGCTCACGCCGGTCAGGGAACCGTTCATCAGCACAATATCCGCCGATTCCATGGCAATATCTGCGCCTGCGCCAATGGCTATGCCCACATCTGCCCGTGCCAGAGCGGGAGCATCGTTGATGCCATCGCCCACCATGGCAACTTTGCGC